>DASPNQ010000224.1:0-12842 GCA_035626435.1 Vicinamibacterales bacterium | reverse complement strand
ACGGTGCCCGCGCGATTCAGGAAGCCATCGACAGCAACATCGCCGTCGCTCAGCATCTCGCCTCGGCGATCGCGGCCAGCGATGATTTCGAACTGCTTGCGCCGGCGCCCTTGAGCATCGTCTGCTTCCGATACCGCGGCGGCGACGATGCGTTCAACAAGCGGTTGATGGTCGACGTCCAGCGTGACGGCGACTCGTACTTGTCGAATGCGATGATCGGCGGACGATTCGCCCTGCGCGCCTGCATCGTCAACTATCGAACGACGAGGGATGACGCCGATCGTCTGCTGGCGACCATTCGCCGCGTCGCGGCGCGGATAGCGTGATAGCATTTCTAGTTTGGGCAACATTGATTTAGTCCAGATTTTGCTCGTCATGATCGTGCTCATTGCATCGCTGTCGGTGCATGAGGCGGCGCATGCGTTCGCGGCGGATCGGCTCGGCGATCCCACGGCGCGTCATCTCGGGCGGTTGTCGATCAATCCAGCGGTCCACGTCGATCCGATCGGCACGCTGCTGTTTCCCCTGATTGCCTTCATGACCAACGTGCCGCTGATCGGCTGGGCGAAGCCCGTGCCCGTCGACACGCGGCATCTCCGCCATCCGAAGCGCGATTTCGCGTTGATTGCCGCCGCCGGTCCGGCGAGCAACCTGGTGATGGCGCTGCTCGCGGCGATCCTGCTCGCCGTCGTGCCGGGGGCCGCCCCGGGCGACATCGCGGCCCGCGCCGTGATCCGGCCGGCGTTCCAGCTGTTGAACCTGTTCGTCTACGTCAACGTACTGCTCGCGGTGTTCAACATGATCCCGGTGCCGCCGCTCGACGGCGGCAACGTGCTGCTCGGCATTCTCCCGCCGAATGCGGCGGGTGTGGTGGAGCGGCTGCGCCCGTACGGCATCCTGATTCTGTATGCTTTGATGCTGACCGGCGTGCTGAGCACGCTGCTCGGTCCGGTCGCCAACTACCTGTTGTACCTGTTAGGGGTCTAAGCCGCAGTAGGCGTCGATGAAACAACGTGTGTTGTCGGGGATGCGCCCGACGGGAAAACTGCATCTCGGCCACCTGGTCGGCGCGCTCCAGAACTGGGTCACGCTCCAGGACAAATTCGACTCCTTTCACTGCATCGTCGACTGGCATGCGCTGACGACCCATTACGCGGATACCAGCGAGATCGTCGCCAATACCTACGACAACGTCGCCGACTGGATTGGCGCTGGCCTCGATCCGGAGAAGAGCACGTTCTTCATCCAGTCGCTGGTGCCGGAACACGCCGAGTTGTACCTGCTGTTTCAGATGGTGACGCCGATTCCATGGCTCGAGCGCGTGCCCACCTACAAGGAACAGGTCGAGCAGTTGAGCGATCGCGATCTGTCGAGCATCGGCTTCCTCGGCTACCCGCTGTTGCAGGCGGCCGACATCGCGGCGTACGACGCGCATTGGGTGCCGGTCGGCGACGATCAGGTGCCGCACCTGGAGCTGACGCGCGAGGTCGTGCGCCGCTTCAACAATTTCTATCCGGCGAATCTGATCGAGCCCCAGGCGTTGTTGACGCCGACGTCGCGCCTGCCGGGCCTCGACAACCGGAAGATGAGCAAGAGCTACAACAACACCATCGACTTGTCCGACGACGCCAAGACCGTGCAGAACAAAGTGCGGCAGATGTACACGGATCCGAAGCGGGTGCGAGCCGATATTCCCGGTACTGTCGAAGGCAACCCCGTGTTCATGTATCACGACGCCTTCAATCCGAATACCGAAGAAGTCGATGACCTCAAGGCGCGCTACCGCGCCGGCAAAGTCGGCGACGTCGAAGTCAAGACTAAGCTGGCCGCGGCGATCAACACCATGCTGGATCCGATCCGCGAGCGCCGTGCCAAGGCTGTCGAAAAGCCCGGCTACATCAAGGATGTGCTGATGGAAGGCTCGAAGAAGGCACAAGGCGTGGCGCGGCAGACGATGGAACGCGTCCGCGAGGCCGTGAAGTTGAAATACTGATGGCCGACACTCCCGAGAAACCTGCCGCCCCGGACGAAGACGTTTTCGAATCGCAGCTCGACGCGATCAAGATCAAGCTGCAGGCGTTTGAAGGGCCGCTCGATCTGCTGGTGCATCTGATCAAGAAGAATCAGATGAACGTGTACGACATCCAGATCGCGGTCGTCACCAAACAGTATCTGGAATATCTGGGTCTGATGCAGGAGCTCAATCTCGACGTGGCCAGCGAGTTCCTGGTGATGGCGGCGACGCTGATCCACATCAAGAGCAAGATGCTGTTGCCGCGGCCGGAGACCGCCGCCGGCGATCCGGCGGACGAGGAAGATCCCCGCGACGCGCTGGTGCGGCGCCTGCTCGAATACCAGCAGTTCAAGGCGGCGGCGGAATTGCTGCACGACAAGGAAACGCTGCGCAGCGCGCAGTGGGCGAGGCCTGACGCGCGCATCGAGGAGATCGCCGGCGACGACTATGAGCCGGAGATCGAGGTCGATCTCTTCAGCCTGCTGTCGGCGTTCAAGCAGGTGCTCGAGCGCGCCCGCGAGCGGCCGCCGGTGGCGCTGCCGCCCGAACAGATCTCCATCGAGACTCGCATCGATCAGCTGCTCGAGCAGCTGTCCGAGACCGAAGCGTGCGGATTCGAGGATCTGTTCGGCGCCGACGCGACGCGGGCGGATCTGATCGTGACGTTCCTGGCGATGCTCGAGATGATCCGGCTCAAGCTGATTCGCGTGTTCCAGCAAGGCGGCACGGGACCGATTCGCGTCTACAAGCGCGCGCGGCCCAGTGACGCTCCGCATCCGATTCACGATCCAGAGGACGAGTACAGAGCGCATCATCCGGCAGCTGGGAACCGGGAGCCCGGAGCAGATCATCTGGCAACCGGGAGCGGGGAACCGGGAGCGGGAGATTATCCGGCCGCCGGGAACCGGGAACCGGGAGCGGGAGATCATCCGGTGACCGGGAGCGGGGAACCGGGAGCCGGAGATCATCCGGCAATCGGGAGCGGGGAACCGGGGACCGGGAACCGCCAACCGGGCGCCGGGGAGAATACAGAGTAGAAGATGACTGACGACAACCAGCACACTGACGCGCCAGAGACGCCGGCACCAGACGCGGCCGAGCCGGTCGAGGCCCCGCAAGATGCCAAGCCGCGGATGGAGCAGTCGCAGCTGAAGGCCGTGATCGAGTCGCTGATCTTCGCCTCGCCTGATCCGATCACGCCCCGGATGCTGTACCGGCTGCTCAACGACGAACCCAAGGAAGACGTCAAAGCCGCGCTCGAATCACTGAAGGCGGATTACGTCGATCGCGGTGGGCTGCACATCGCGGAGGTCGCCGGCGGCGTGCAGATCACGACCCGTCCCGAGTATCACGAGTGGGTGCGCCGGCTGTTCCACGAGCGCTCCGCGAACAAGCTGTCGGTGGCGGCACTCGAAACGCTGTCGGTGATCGCCTACAAGCAGCCGGTCACCGCCGCGGAAATCGGCGAGATCCGCAGCGTCAATACGTCAGGCGTGCTGTCGACGCTGCTCGAACGACACTTGATCAAGATCGTCGGCCGCAAGAACGTGATCGGGCGGCCCTTTCTCTACGGCACGACCAAGGAATTCCTGATTCGCTTCGGCCTTAACGATCTCAGCGACCTGCCGAAGATCGAAGACATGGCGCAGCAGCTCGGGTTCGAGCCGCCGCCCGTGCTGATGGAGCGTCCCGTGCCGGAAGAAATGCTGCCGCTCGATGAGGGAGACGCTCCATCGGAACACACTGAAGGCTGAAGACTGAAAGCCGAAGACTGAAGGCTGAAAGCTGATAGCTGATAGCTGAAAGCTGAAAGCTGATCGCTGAAAGCTGACAGCTGACCGCCGCTAGAGCAACAACGCATCCACCCGATGCGCGTGCACCAGTTGCTCGCGATTCGACCACTTGAAAATCGTGAAACGCCCGTCCTGTGACGCAACCAGCGCCATCGCGTCACGCTGGTCGTGAACGAATTGCGCGGCCGACAAGTGCCGCGTGCCTCCGAGCTGCGCCGGTGTCGCCGATACCGCCGTGCTCCCTTCGACCGGCTCGGTGATGTTGACCTGTTCGATCGGCGTGCTGCCGCGGCGGCGCGCGATTTTCGCGCCAAAGGCGAGCAAATCGTAACGGTCGTTCAGGATGGTCGCGCCGTCGACTGCGGTCAAGCCGGCGATCGCGTCGACGGCACGCTTAAGATCGTCCGGGTCCGCCTGGCTCATCCGCATCAAATCAGCCAACTCTGAGTACGGCGGATCGACCCGGTAAAGAATCGGCATGACCATCGATTCCTGCCATGCGTCGCTGGCGGCCGGCACCACCAGCAAGGCACCGCCGCGCCCGTGCTGGCGCATCGACGCAGCGAGCTGAATCAGTACGGTCGTGACTCCAGAGGCCGACCGCTGATCGATCGCACCGGCAAGCGAGGTGACGATCCCCGGGCAATCGGGCACGATCCGCCCGACGCCTTCGTCGACGATCTTGATGTGATCGCCTTCGAGCACCGCGACGTTGACGAACTTGCCGAACGCCTCGGTGCGGTGCTTCACGACCACCAGTCCCGAGGCGACCACCTCCACGACCAGACAGAATGCGGGCACGTCGCGGGTGGTGCCCCAGACGTAATAGCTGTCGCCGTCGTGCCAGACCCCGAGGTGAATGCCAGGCCGCTCCACTGCCGGTGCGACCTTGGCGAGTCCCGCCGGCGTCAGCGGCAATCGTGCCGCGAGCCGCGCGCAGTGCCGCGCGGCAGCCGGCGGCAGGATCGCGAGCGAGATCTTCGGTGTGTGGCCTTCCTCGCGGCGCAGGCTGGCCCAGAACGCGGCGTCGATGATGGCCGCGATGGTGGCGGTGCTGGGAGCGTCGCAGACCACTTCCGCATGTGCGTGACGCGCCGCCTCGATGTGGCGCGCGAAATGACGCTGCACGCTGTCGGCGACGCGCGCGGCGACCGGATACGTCGGCTCAGCCATATTCGAATGGTGCCAGATCCGCCGCCCGTTCGCGAGCGGTTGGTCGTGCCTGGATGCGCGCTGCAAGGCGCCCGCTCGACACAAAAGGCATCGCTGCGCGGTGCGGTGCCGCCGTTGCAACCGCGGCCGATACCTGTCACTGTGAGTCGATGGCCCGCCGCGACGCCGCTGCGATAACCGACAAGCCTCGTAAGGCCCGGAAACGGCCGACGCGCTTAAAACCCCGGCCCATTGACTGGTCGGGTATGACCGTCCGCCGCCAGCGATTTCCCGCCGGTGCCACCATCTACGCCCAGGGCGATTCCGCTACCAGCGTCTATTACCTCGAACGCGGACGCGTCCAGGTCGCCGTCGTCTCACGTGCTGGCAAAGAAGCCGTCATCGCGGTGCTCGACGACGGCCAGTTCTTTGGCGAAGGGTGCCTGGGCGGCCAGCAGTGCCGCATGGCGGCCACCACCACGATATCGGCGTCGACGATTGTGACGATTGCCAAGGAGGAAATGGTGCGGCGCCTCCATGAGCGCCCTGAATTTGCCGCATTGGTCCTGCGGCACATTCTCGAGCGTACCATTCGGGTCGAAGAGGACCTCATCGACCAGCTGTTTAATTCGAGTGAAAAGCGTCTAGCCCGCGCGCTCGTGCTGCTGGCGCACTACGGTCAGGGCGAGACCCCTCAGCGCAAAGCGCCGATGGTGACGCAGAACGTGCTCGCCGAAATGATTGGCACGACCCGCTCGCGCGTGAATTTTTTCATGAACAAATTTCGGCGCTTTGGCTTCATCGAGTACAACGGCCAGCTGAAAGTCAACGATTCGCTCTTGACGGTCGTCTTGCGCGAATAGCGCGCCGCCGTTATTCGTCCCCGGCCGGCCGTTCGCCGCTGCGGCGCATCCGCTCGACTTCGCGCATGCGGTTCAGCGCAGCGGCCAGGTCCTGCGCCGTCGCTCGCAACTCGGCCACCACAGCGCTTCTGGTCGTTTCCGCCTCCGACCGTTGTCGCTCGGCAGCGATCCGATTGCGCTCGTTGGCCACCCGAACGGTTTCGCCGTCCGCGCGCTCATCTTCCGCGCGCACGCGGCCCGCTTCGGCGAGGGCGAACTCCTGTGGTGATGGGTTGTTCTTCATGGTGTTCAATCAACATCTTTGCCGCGTTGCTGCGACTGCCTATCCAAATAATGACCGCATGACCTCGAACATCGTGCGCGCCGCGAGCACAATCGGCGAGCCGATAATGAGGATTACGATCGGCAGGCTCCAGATGATTGCCACGAATCCCAGAATCTCGACGCCAAACCCGCCGAGGGTCCGGAGGCCGCTCCGCGGCGGCGCCGTGCCATCCACTAATAACGTCAACGTCATAGGGTCGACTGTAGCCGCGCCGTCCGCCGCGCGCTGTTCGATTCGGTACACAACATCACCGTCGATTTTTTCCACGTCCTGACGAAACTGTCATCACGGCATTCGCCGTGGTGCGAGAACAGGCCTGATTCCGATGGCAGCGAATCTGCACCGGGCCGGTAAGACATGGGGGTCTCGCTGAGCAGATACACCCGCTACGCCGTCACCGCCATCTGGGCGATCGCCGGCGGCTGGCTGCTCGGCGCTACGACGGCGCAGTTGCGCGCAGCCTGGCTGGTCATCCCGACGCCGCCCGAGGTCGTCAGCGACGTCGTCGTGCGGAACATCGAAGACGAGCACGGCCGCAAGGCGTCGTTTCGCATCCTGCTGTTCAGCGACGAGTTCCGCTGGAAAATCAACTCGCACGAGTGGGTGGACGGCGGCCGTCGCCCGCAATTCACTCCGGAAATGAAAGCCGTGCTCGGCACCGCGCGCGAAATCATCTGCGTGGGCGCGAGTTCCGAGGAAGTGCCGCTGGGCGTGTCTTTCCCGCAAGGCCGCGCGCGCGAAGAGAAGCGCGCCGCCCGCCGCGCCGAACGCATCGCGGTTTGGATTCGCGAAGCGCTCGACCGGCCGATTCCGATTCGCAAGCTTAACGTCGGTCATCACGCGCCGACCGGCACCGACGATACCTCCGATCAACGCCGCGTCGTCATCATCCTGGTGCTCGATCAGGATGACGGCAACAACCTCGATCAGTCGCTGCGATCGGCAATGGCGGGCGAGGCCGTGCGCGCGCCAATCTTCGAAGCGCTGCTGACCAACTACTCGCTTGGTAACCGCGATACCTTCACCTGGGTGCCTTGACGCATGCTGTTCAACGATCTGTTCGCGCTGCTGATGGAAGTGCCGCCCTTGCTGGCCGTGCAGTGGGGCGTGTGGTTCGTGGTCGGTCTGGCGCTGTCGGTGTGGCAACGCCGTGAGAAGGCGCGCCTCATCATTCACGGCCCGGCGCCGCGGCACACATCAGGCGTGCGGCCGCCGTCGGCGGTGCGCGCCGCGGTGAAGAAGCCGGTGACGCCGGCTCGGACGACGGGCGATCCATTTGGCGAGCTGGAACAGCTGCTGGATGAGCCCACGACGCGATCGCATCGCACACCGGGCGAGCACCTGCCGGCGCCGCAGGCGTTGCCCTAAATCGACGCCAGTAATTTCGCGACCTGATCCGGATCGGCCGGCTTCACGAGATGATGGTTGAAGCCGGCATCCTGCGAGCGCCGCCGATCCTCGTTCTGCCCCCACCCGGTCAGCGCAATGAGGACCATGTCCTTGCCCCATGGCTGCTGCCGGATCAGCCGCGCCGTCTCATGCCCATCGAGCACCGGCATGCCGATGTCGAGAAAGACGACGTCGGGATTGAATTGCTCGGCCTGCTTCACCGCATCCTTGCCGTCATGCGCCATCCGCGTTTCATGGCCGCTGATCGCCAGTAACGTCGCCAGCGATTCAGCGGCGTCCGCGTTGTCGTCGACGACCAGAATTCTTCTCGGCGATGCCGCGGCGTAGGGCGGGGCGGTCGCGGACGCGACGTCAGACGGCGGCTCGATGGCCGCCAGCCGGACGATGAATTCGCTGCCGCGGCCGAGCCCTTCGCTATGCGCCGTGACGGTACCGCCATGCAGTTCGACGATGCGTTTCACGAGCGAGAGGCCGATGCCCAGGCCGCCGCGCGAGCGTGCGCCGGCGCGATCCGCCTGCCGGAACATGTCGAACACCCGCGGCAACATCTCCGTGTCGATGCCGATGCCTGCATCCCTGACGCGCATGACGGCGTCATCGCCGTCGCGGTCCACGGTAATGGTGATCGGCTGGTTGCCTTCGCTGTACTTGACGGCGTTGTTGAGCAGGTTCGCGAACACCTGAGCCATCCGCGTGCGATCGGCGTTGACGTAGACCGGCTGGGCCGGGAGCACGATGGTGAAGCGATCGGCGCGATCGATCGCCGGATGAATCGTTTCGATGGCATCGTTGAGCGGCATCGCCAGGTCGAGCGGCTCGCGCTTGACCTCCACCTTGCCGGTGGTGATGCGGGCCACGTCAAGCAGATCGTCGACGAGCCTGACCATCTGGTTCACCTGGCGTTCCATGATCTGCAACGCCGCCTTCGACTGCGCGGCATCGTGGCTGCTGCGCAGGATGTGCAGCCCGGCGTTGATTGGCGCCAGCGGATTGCGGAGCTCGTGCGCCAGCGTCGCCAGGAATTCATCCTTGCGGCGATCGGCTTCCTGCAACGCTTCCAGCGCGCGATGCCGTTCCGTCACGGCCAGCTGCAGGTTGTCGCGGCTTTCACGCAGCGATGCGGCGGCGCGGGCGCTTTCCACCGCAAACAGCGTACGCACCGCCACCTGTTCGAGGAGGCTGGCTTCGTGTGCCTGCCACTCGCGCGGCTGGTTATCGGCCATCACCAGAATCGCGACCAGCTTGGCCGCGCGAACCAGCGGCACGCACACCATCGAGACGACGTTCATCCCGGCATACACGGCGAGCGCCTCCGGCGTGTTCGTCAGAGGATGTGTCCGGACATCCTCGATGACGGCGGTGTTACCCGCTTTCAACGACTCGGCCAGCGCCGCTCCGAATACCGCGAGCCGATAACGGCCGGCGACGCTCGGCACCCCGCGAGTGTAGCCGGGTGAAATCAGCAGATCGTCCTGGGCTTCGTTGACCTCGCCGTAGGCGCAGCGAATGACATCGAAGTGCAGACCCACGCGCGTCACGATCTCGCGCATCACGGTGCCGGGATCCTCGAGGCCGCGCGTCGCGTCGTGGATGGCGACGAGCAGCCGCTGTGCCTCCTCGCTGCGCAGCAGCTGTTGTTCCCATGCCGCCCGGTCGCTGATGTCCCGGGCGGTCTTGGACGCGCCGATGATGTGGCCGTGGCGGTCGTAGACCGGCGAGATTGTGATCGACACGTGCACCCGGGAGCCGTCCTTGCGCAGGCGCTCGACATGCCGATGTTCGACGCGCTCGCCGCGACGCAGGCGCTCGAGCACCCCGCGTTCGTGCTCGCGCAACTCGGGTGGGATGATCACGTGAATGGAACGGCCGAGGACCTCACGTGCCGTCCACCCGAACAGCCGCTCCGCGCCGTGGTTCCAGGACGTGATGATCCCGTCCAGGGTCTTGCTGACGATCGCGTCCTCGGATGAAGCGACAATCGCCGCCAGCAGCGACTGCGCTTCGACTTTGCTTTCGAGCGCGAGATTCGCGCTCGACAGCTCCTCGTGGCGTTGTTCCAGTTGGCGGTGGGCGCGACGCATCGACTCGCCCAGCACGATGATCGGTACCGTCGCGAGCAGGTAGGTGAGAAACCCGATGATCTCGCTGAACGTGAGCCCGCCGAAATAACCAAATCCACCGCGGAAGGCGATTCCGCCCGCGAGCCATCCGCCGATCGTCGTGAGCAGCGCCGGACCCCAGCCTGCTCGCCACACCACGAACGCGATCGCGGTGAACATGGTCGCCAGCGGGAACGTCATCCCGAGCCACGGGCTCAAGGCATATCGAAGGGCAATGGCGGCAGCAATTGCGATGACGGCGATGCCGTAACGGTGGAGGGACGACGAATCACGCATCTGTGGCGGGGCAGGAGCCGCAAAAAGTGTAAAGCATTCGAATTACCCGACCTAGCTCGCCTTATAGATGGGCTTCTCCGCCACGGAACTGCGTGCGCGCACAGTGTGCGCACGCTACAGAACACACCAAGTGCTCTGCCGAGAAGTCCTTGCACCGACAGATTAGGCCGTAAAACACGGATACCAGGCTGCGGTTGTCCGGCAACCCGCTTGCACCGCGACGGCGGCATGATTCCCCGACGCAGATCGCTACGCGTGCTCGCCGCGTGTGCCTTGTTGGCAGTTACGCCGTCGATGGTCTGGGCCACACGCAATGACATCGGGTCATCGCAGTACCGGCGGACCATCTGGACGGACGAGGACGGGCTGTTCAGCAACGCCGTCCTCGCGCTGGCGCAAACCCCCGACGGCTTTATCTGGATCGGCACCGAGGAGGGCCTGATGCGCTTCGACGGCGTGCAGTTCACGCCGTTCGTCCGGGATAGCGTGCCCGCACTCACTCATCGCCGCATCGACTCACTCGCGGTCGCCGGGGACGGCACGCTCTACATCGCGACCCTCAACGGCTTGGCCGCCTACAAAGATGGTGTGTTCGAGCCCGTTCAGGATCCGGCGCGCAACACCAGGCCCGCTCGGTTGATTGCCGCCGGCGACGGATCGGTCTGGGCGGTGACGTTGTCGGGCCTGGCGACCGTGACCACACGCGGCCTCGAGTACGTCGACACCATCGGGGGCATTCCCGGCGAGCAGGCACAGTTCATATCGACCGATGCGAGCGGGGTGACCTGGGTGGTCGGCGCCGATAGCGTGGTCCGGGTCGATCGCGATCGCCGTGACGTGATCGACGCGCGCGAACTGTTGACGCAGACTCGTGTCGCCGCACTGGTCACGGCTCAGGACGGAAGTCTCTGGATGGGAACCAGTCGCGCCTTGCATCGCCACGCCGACGGCCGATGGGAGACGATGCTGTCGTTGCCGACCGGCGATCTCGGCGTCGAGGTGATTCGCCAGTCTGCCGACGGCCCGATGTGGGTCGGCACGTCCAACGGTCTGTTCCGATATCGCGGCGGCAAATTCGAGCCGTTCGACGGCGCGCGAGATGATCATCGCGGCGTGCCGTCGCTCATGCTCGATCGCGAAGGCACCGTGTGGGTCGGCCGCTATGGCGGCGGCCTCGAACGCATGGTCAGCGGCGTCGCGGTGCCGTTTGGGCGGCCGGAAGGCCTGCACGCCGGTGTCCGTCCGATTGTCCAGTCCCGTGACGGCAACCTGTGGATCGGACTCACGCAAGGCGGCGTGCGCTCGTTCAACGGCACGACGTTCGCCACCCCGCCGGGCCTGAAGAGCCTCCCTGAGAGCGCCGTGCGTTCGCTCGAGGAAACGCCTGACGGCACGCTGTGGATCGCCACCGATACCGCGGGCGTGCATGAATATCGCAACGGCAAGCTCCGCTCCTATACGACCGCGCAGGGGCTGTCGCATAACCACGCGCGCGGCCTGACGCTGACGCAGAACGGCACGTTGTGGGTGGCAACGCTCGGCGGTCTCGACCAGATTCGCAACGGCGTGGTGTCGCCCGTGACATTGCCCGCGGCAGAGGCCGGCGGCATGCTGTCCGTCTACGAGTCGCGCGACGGCGCAGTCTGGGCCGGTGCTCGCGACGGCCACATCTACCGTTTTGTCAATGGCGCGCCGGCGCCGCTGCCGGCATTGACGGCGGTCACCACCCCCGTGCAATCGTTCCTGGACGACGGCGAAGGCAACATCTGGATCGGCACCTACGGCTCGGGCATCGCACGCTTTCGCGAAGGCTCCTTCCGCCGCTACGCGAAAGCCGACGGCCTGTTCGACGATGTAGCGTTCCAGATTATCGACGACGGACTCGGCCGGCTGTGGGTGACGTGCAACGCCGGCGTCTATTACGTCCGCAAGAGCGATCTCGATGCGTTCGACCGCGGTCAGATCAGCCGCATTCCGACGCGCGCGTTCGGCGTCGCTGACGGCATGCGATCACGCGAAGCCAACGGCGGCGATCCGTCGGGCATTCGCGACCGCAACGGCGACTTGTGGATTCCGACGATTGCCGGTCTCGTGCGCATCCGGCCGTCGGAGGTCATCGATCAGCCGCGACGATTGAACGTCGTCGTCGAACGGCTGATGTCACAACCCGATGGCGAGCTCGAGTTCACGTTCACGTCGCCAACCTTCATCGCGCCGGAGCGCGTGCGATTCCGTTATTTGCTCGAGGGGTTCGATCGGGATTGGCGTGACGGCGCACGCCGCTCTGCGACCTACACCAACATCCCGCCGGGTGATTACCGCTTCCAGGTCCAGGCGGCCGACTCCGAGTACGGCCCCTGGTCGACCGCAACGATCACCACGGTACAGCTGCTGCCGCGTTTTTATCAGACCAGTTGGTTCAAATGGTTGAGCGGCCTGCTGATCATCGCCGCCGTGACGCTGATCGCCACGGCCGGCGTACGCGGCATCGAGCGCCGCCGTTCGGACGGCGAAATGCGCAGACGCGATCGGCGGTTTCGGGCGCTCGTCGAGAACAGCTCCGACGGCGTGCTGCTGATGGATCATGAAATGCGTATTACCTACGCGAGCCCAGGCGGGCAGCGCTTGCTCGGGCGTGACGCGGCCGACTGTGAAGGTCACAGCCTGATGGAGTTCATCCATGAGGCGGATCGCGAGCAGGTGGCGGGCTATTGGCAGGCGGCGCTGACCCAACCCGGGAGCGAAGTGTCGGGGGTTGCGCGTTTCTGCCGGCCGGACGGCACCGTCCGCGTCATCGAAGGCAGCGGGGTCAACTATTTCAACGACAGCGACGTGGGCGCGCTCGTCTTGAACTTCCGCGACGTCACGCAACGGAAACAGCAGGAGGTC
>DASPNQ010000223.1:0-35314 GCA_035626435.1 Vicinamibacterales bacterium | reverse complement strand
TTCGGCGCGACAGGTCCGCCTTCGCTGCGCTTCGGCGCGACAGGTCCGCCTTCGCTGCGCTTCGGCGCGACAAGTTCCGGCTGCAATTCCCGTTTCAGGAACGCGCGCGCCAGCGTCCAGTGACGCTTGACCGTTGCCGGGGAAATCTCCAGCGCGTCGGCGACCTCCTCGACGGTCAGCCCGCCGAAGTAACGCAACTCGACGATCTTCGCCTGCTGCGGATCGAGTGACGCCAGCTTGTCGAGCGCCGCGTCCAGCGCCAGGACATCGACGCCGCCGGGTGTATCCGGCGTATGATCGGCCATCACCGATTCATCGAGGGTGATGCGTTGCGCGTGCTCACCGCCGCGCTTGTGCGCATGCCGCGCGCGCGCGCGTTGCACCAGGATCTGCCGCATCGACAGCGCCGCGATCGCGAGAAAATGCGTGCGGTTCTTCCACGGCTGGCTCTTTTCCTGGCTCAGGCGCACGAACGCTTCGTGCACGAGTGCGGTCGCTTGCAGCGTCTGCCCCGGCCGCTCGTGCCGCAGGTAGCCGGCCGCAAGCCGCCGCAACTCCTCGTAGACCTGCGGCATCAACTCAGCCGGATCGTGCACGTCAGCCTTTCTGAATTTTCACCGACTTGATGACGATGTCTTTGGCGGGGCGATCCTGCGCGGCGGTCCGCGTCTTGCCCATTTTCGCGATCACGTCCTGGCCCTCGACGACCTCGCCGAAGATCGCGTGCTTGTTGTCGAGCCACGGCGTCGGCGCCAGCGTGATGAAGAACTGGCTGCCGTTGGTATTCGGACCGGCGTTGGCCATCGACAGCAACCCTTGGCGATCGTGCTTCAGCCCCGGGCCGAACTCGTCGGCGAACTTGTAGCCCGGACCGCCCATGCCATTGCCCATCGGACAGCCGCCCTGGATCATGAAGCCGTCGATAACCCTGTGGAAAATCAGGCCATCGTAGAACGGACGCTTTACCTTTTCGCCGCTCTTTGGATCCGTCCACTCCTTCGTGCCCTCGGCCAGGCCAACGAAGTTGGCGACGGTGTTCGGCGCCTTGTCGTCGAACAGCTTGACCTTGAACGTGCCTTCCGAGGTATCAAATGTCGCGGTAGTCATGCAGAACATCTTAGCGCGGGCCAGGCACGTCAAGCGGGCAGGGCAGACAGGTCTTCTCGGTCTCGCCGGGGCTGTGGCGATGACCGTGGCGACCGGCTCGTCGCCGGCCGCACAGGCGGTGCAGCAGCGGTTCGTCATTCGCGTTCCCGAGCAATGGAACGGCAGCCTCGTGATCGGCGCGCATAGTGGGACCGGCGGCGACGCCCGCGATCGCCGTGGCAGGGTCTACGCGACGTCTGAAACGGCGTTGGACGATGTGATTGGCGAGTACGCGTTCATGCGCCGGTTCGCCTACGCGAGCGTCGATCGCAACGGCGTCGGCAACACGCGCGAAGGCGTCGCGCTCACGATCGATTTCGCGCGGCGCGCGCGAGCAGAGGTCACCGCGCGCGGCGGCGCCGCTCCCACGCGCATGTACCTCGTGGGTCTGTCGGCCGGCGGCGGCATCGCGCGCACCATCGCCGAAATCCCGTCGCCGCCCTTCGACGGCGCCCTAATCATCGCCGGCGCCGGTGGCGACGTCATCACACGGATGGATCGCCAGCAGCGTCTCGCCGCGTTGTGGCCGCTGATCGATCCACGCGCGCATTACGGCCTCTCCGACCACGATCCGAAGATCCTGTCGTATGCGGACGCGAGCGGCACCCCGGTCGCGGCGCGGCGATTGTGGCCGTACGGCGGCGCCAGCGCCGCGGCGGCCGCGCCAATCCCGGGCCCGGTCGAAAACTCCACCGCGAAACCGTCGATACCAGTGATCGAAGTGGTCGGGACCTGGGACGACCTCGTCGTTCGCGAAGTGCGCGCCTACCGCGACCGCGTGACGCCGAAGGATCTTCATCGTCTGTATCAAGTCGATGGTGTCTGGCACATGTCTGGAGACGATGACGGCGTCGGGGGATTTCAATTCAACGCCGAAACCCGGATGCAGCTCGGCAAGGATGTCGCCGACGCGATGGGTGACGGCGCGTCGTACGTCCCGGCGGTAAGAGAAGCCTTTGATTACCTGGTGAGTTGGGTTGCAAGCGGTGTCGCTCCGCCGGCCAGCCAAACCGTCAAGCCGGGAGCGAAACTCCGATAAGGTTCCGGGGACCTGCGCTACGCTGAAAAGGTGCCTGGCCACGCCCGCGTATGCTGACCGATTACGATCTGCACCTGCTTGCTGAAGGTACGCACTTCGACGCCTTCAAGAAGCTTGGCGCACACCTGATCGAGCACGACGGTCAGGCGGGCGTGCATTTCGCGGTCTGGGCCCCGAACGCGCGCCGCATCCAGGTCGTCGGCGACTTCAACGACTGGCACGGCGCCGCACACCCGATGAACGTCGTGCACAGCTCCGGCTATTGGGAGACGTTCGTGCCCGGCCTCAGCAACGGCGCCAAGTACAAGTTCGAGGTGTTTGGCGCGGATGGACGGCGCGTGCTCAAAGCCGATCCGTTCGCGCGGTATTTCGAGACGCCTCCGCGAACCGCGTCCATCGTCTGGGACGGCAACGAGTATCAGTGGCAAGACCACCAGTGGATGGGTGAGCGCGAGGCGCGCGAGCGATGGCTGCGCGCGCCGATGTCGATCTACGAGTTGCATCCCGGCAGCTGGCAGCGATCGCCCGACGGCCGCGTCCACAGTTACCGCGAAATGGCGCAGCATCTGGTGCCCTACGTCAAGGACATGGGCTTCACGCACGTCGAGCTGCTGCCGATCATGGAGCATCCGTACACGGGGTCGTGGGGGTATCAGGTTATTGGTTTCTTCGCGCCCACCAGCCGGTTCGGCACGCCGGAGGATTTCAAGTTCCTGATCGACGCCTTTCACCGCGCCGGCATCGGCGTGATCCTCGACTGGGTGCCTGGGCACTTTCCCAAGGATCAGCATGGCCTGGCGCGGTTCGACGGCACGGCGCTCTACGAGCACGCCGATCCGCGGCAGGGCGAGCACATGGACTGGGGCACGTTGATTTTCAATTACGGCCGCCACGAGGTGCGAACGTTCCTGCTCAGCAACGCGATGTTCTGGCTGAAGGAATTTCATCTCGACGGCCTGCGTGTCGATGCGGTCGCCTCGATGCTGTATCTCGATTACTCACGCAAAGCGGGCGAGTGGGTGCCCAACCAGTACGGCGGGCGCGAGAACCTCGAAGCAATCGAGTTCCTCAAGCGCCTCAATACGCTCGTCGATCAGGAATGTCCCGGCGCGTTTGTGTGCGCGGAAGAATCGACGTCGTGGCCCGGCGTCACCCGCCCGGTTCACCTCGGCGGGCTTGGCTTCACCTACAAATGGAACATGGGCTGGATGCACGACATGCTCGATTACACCAAGGAGGATCCGGTCCATCGCAAGTGGCATCACAACAAGATCACCTTCTCGATGATCTACGCCTACAGCGAAAAGTTCATCCTGCCGTTCTCGCACGATGAAGTCGTACACGGCAAGCGATCGATGCTGGACAAGATGCCCGGTGACAGCTGGCAGAAGCATGCCGGCCTGCGTGCTTTATACGGCTACATGTTCGCGCACCCCGGCAAGAAGCTGTTGTTCATGGGCGGGGAGATCGGGCAGTGGCGCGAGTGGAATCACGACTGGGAGCTGGATTGGGACGTCCTCGCCGATCCCCGGCACGCAGGGTTGCAGCAATGGGTTCGCGACCTCAACGCGTGCTACGCAGGCGAGCCGGCGCTGTGGGATGCGGACTTCGACCCCTCGGGATTTTCGTGGATCGATTGCAACGATCATGACCACAGCGTGGTCTCGCTGATGAGACGGGCGAGCACGCCGTCCGTTCGGGGAAACGCATCGTCAGACGTGATCGTTGCAGTGGTGAACTTCACGCCGGTGCCGCGTTACAAGTATCGCGTCGGTGTGCCCGCCGCCGGCCGCTATGTCGAGCGGCTCAATAGCGACGCGAGTGTTTATGGCGGCAGCAACGTCGGCAACCAGGGCGAGGTTGTCTCGGAGCACGTTCCCGCCCACGGCCACGGATGGTCGTTGAGCCTGACCGTCCCACCTCTGGGATTCCTGCTCCTGAAAGCGAACAACTAACCTCTCGCATTCTTCAACGGACTGGATCGCGCTCCACGGCGCATCCAATGGCCAGCCGGAATTCGCGCGAAAAATGCGCGCGCGGCCGCGTCACCACGCAGAAGCCGAACGGCATGTTCTTCGCTTTAGACGCATCGCGATGCGCCCGCGTGGGATAAACGATGTGACGAATGGCGGCGTGCTTGACCGGAGGCCGCGGCAGGCGGATAGTGCCGCGATGACCCCCACTCAGGCGCATGTCCCACTGCGGGTGATTTTCAGCGTCGCGACCGCGCTCGGTTTCTTCTCGGCGTTTGCCGCGTTCTATTTCGTTTCGACATTTACCGACACGCCGGCCGCGTTCGGGCTGCTGCTGGCGCTCAATCTCGGTTACTGGTACTCGTGGGCGGGGCTGACGCCGGCCATTCTCTGGCTGACGCATCGCTTCCCGTTCGATCGCGCGGGCTGGAAGGTCGCCATTCCCGCGCACATCGCCGGCGTCGTCGTTATGACGTCGGCGCATGTCGTCCTGACCGTGGCGCTGCGCATGGCGACCTACTGGGCGATCGGCGAGTCGCTCGACACCTGGCTCCACGAAGCCCAGGAGATGCTGTTCCTGAACTTCGACTGGGAGATGATGACCTATTGGACCATCGTCGGGGCGGGCACCGCGTTGCGCTACCTGCATGAAGCGCGCGCCCGGGAGCTCAACGCCGCGCAGCTCGAGACGCGGCTCGTCGAAGCGCGCCTCCACACGTTGCAGCGGCAGATGCAGCCGCACTTCCTGTTCAACACTCTCAACACGATTTCCGCGTTGATGCATCGCGACGTCGATGCGGCCGACGCGATGATCGCGCGCCTGAGCGATCTGCTGCGTATGTCCCTGCACAAGGTCGGCGTGCAGCAGGTGCCGCTCAAGGAGGAGCTCGATTTCCTGTCCAAGTATCTGGAGATCGAACAAACACGCTTCCGCGACCGTCTGACAGTGGTATTCGACATCCAGGCGGACACCCTGCATGCGCTCGTCCCCAACCTTTTGCTGCAGCCGCTCGTCGAAAACGCCATCAAGCACGGGATCGGCCCCAGGCCCACACCGGGGCGGATCACGGTGCGGGCGCGGCGCAGCGGCGCGTTGCTCGAGCTCGATGTCCAGGACAACGGCGTCGGGTTGTCGGCCGCGCGATTGACTGACTTCAATCGTGGTGTCGGGCTTTCGAATACCCGGTCGCGACTCGATCACTTGTACGGGTCGCTGCACCGGTTTGAATTCCGGCAGCCTGCCGAGGGCGGGCTGCTCGTGTGCATCGCCATTCCGATGGCGGAACTTGCAGTTGAGGAGCCGGGAGAGGCCGAGGCCGTGGCCTAAGTAAACAAGTGAGGGTTGCGTGACCAAGATTCGCACGGTGGTGGTTGACGATGAGCCGGTTGCCCGGGAACGGATCGTCGGCCTGTTGAATCAGGAAAAAGATATCGAGGTGGTTGGCGAGTACTCCGATGGCTCCCAGGCCGTGTCGGCGATCCAGCAGCAGCATCCGGACCTCGTCTTCCTTGACGTGCAAATGCCGGCCTGTGACGGCTTCGGGGTGATTCAGCAGCTCGCGCCCGAGCAGGTGCCCGCGGTCGTCTTCGTCACCGCCTACGACGAATACGCCTTGAAGGCGTTTGAAGTCCACGCCATCGACTACCTCCTCAAGCCGTTCGGCCGCGATCGCTTCGCGCAGACGTTGCAGCACGCGCGCGAACACCTCGAGCGGCGCCGTGCCGGCGACCTCGGCAAGCGCCTGATGGCGCTGGTCCAGGACATCAAGCCGGAGCCGCAGCGCCTCGACCGCCTGGTGGTCAAGTCCGGCGGCCGCGTGTTTTTCCTGCGGACTGCTGAGATCGACTGGATCGAGGCGGCCGGCAACTATGTGCGGCTGCACCTGGGTGAGGACTCCCACCTGTTCCGCGAGACCATGAACAACATGGAAGCGCGGCTCGATGCTCAACGATTCGTGCGCATTCACCGCTCGCGCATCGTCAACACCGACCGCATCAAGGAAATGCAGCCGTGGTTCAACGGCGAGTACGTGGTCGTGCTGCAGAACGGAACCCGGCTGACACTGAGCCGCGGCTATCGTGAAAAGCTGCAAGAGCGTCTGGGCAAGGGCTTTTGAGCTGAAGGCCGAAGGCTGTAGGCCGTAGGCCGAGACTGAGAGCTGAAAGCTGATCGCTGATCGCCGATCGCTGGAGGAGCATCCATGGCTGATGAACAAGGCAACAAGCCGGAGCACTGCGAAAAAGAGCTGGCGCAATTCATCCGCAATGGTGCGACGAGGCGGCCCGAACAGGCCTTCGGCGATTACTATCGCGGCCGGCAGGCGTCCTGCGCGCTGGGCGCCGCCTACGAAGGGATGTACCGGCTGCCGCAGCAGGCGGCCGGTCTTCGCCCGACCAAGGATCTCGAGTGGTTTTTCGACTGCCTCGAAGGCTCGGTGCGCCGGTGCCCGGGCGGCGATGGCTGCATCAAGACGCTGAGCCTGGCGGCGATCATGGTCCACCTCAATGACGACCATAAATGGTCCCGCGAACAGATCGCCCAGTGGCTTGAAAATCTTAAATAGGCCCATGGGCCAATGGGCCGATGGGCCGATGGGCTAATGGGCCGATGGGCCAATCGGCCAAGGGGCCAAGAGGCCAAGAGGCCAAGAGGCCAAGGGGCCAAGAGGCCAAGGGGCTTAGGACAATTTCTTGCTCGCGGCCGCCAGGTAACTCTCCATCGTCGACGTATAACCGAACACGAATTTCGAGAGTGTCCTGAAAATCGGGTTGTAGATTTCGCCGCGCTCCGTGATCGTCAAGCGCGATCCGGACGGTGTCGGCGCGACGTCGAAGGTCCAGGTGCCGCCAAACTGCGTTTCGCCGGCGATCCGGGTGACCAGTTTCGTGTGAGGCACGCGTTCGACGATTTCTGACCTGACGTCGGCGCCGTCCCACCAGGTTCGGTAATTGGCCGTGTCCGCGATCAGCGCGAACACCGCCTCAGGCGGCTGATTGAAATCCGCGCTCCGCGACGCCTCGTGAGCGACCGGCAGGAAATAGCCGATCGATGCCGTTACTCCGAGCAGCGCGATCAGTGAGCCGGCGATAACGATGATCCACCTCACGAGCGGCCTCCATGGGCGGTTCTGGCCGCTTTGGCCAGCAATGCGAGACCATCGAGCGCACGCGTCCGCTCACTCGCGTTCAATCGCGCGAGCATGCGCTTGACGCGTTCGGTGTCGAGCACCGAGCTGTCCTGCATTGCCGCCGCGCCCTTCTCGGACAGCCGCAGCTCGATGACGCGCGCGTCCTGCGCGCCGCGGGCTTGCAGCACGTAGCCGAGCGCCGCCAGCCTGTTGATGGCCGCAGACAGCGTCGACGCCGCCAGTCCGAGATGGGCGGCCAGGCGCGTGCTCCGCACCGGTATCCGTTCATCGAGATGCGCGAGCAGGGTAGCGTCGGTCGACGACAACCGCGTTGCCGTCGACGCGCGCCTGATGTGCCGCGTGTGACACGCGAAGTAAATCTGCGGGTAAGCGGTCTGAACGATCCGCACTTCCCGGTTGGAGACGGGCATGTGCGGATGCTACGGAGCAGAAACTATTTCGTCAAAGCGAACGATCCCATCGGCCCATAAGCCCATTGGCCGCTTGGCCCATCGGCCCAGTACAAACGAAGGGCCCGGGGAATTCCCCGGGCCCTTCGCAGACACGAGCGGGTCGCTGTTACCAGCGGACCGCGACGCCGAAACGCGCGATGCGCGGCGCGATGATGCCGCTGACAACGTTGGCGTTGGCGGCCACCTGGTTGCGGTTCATCGCAATCACGGTGTTCGCGTTGGTGACGTTGAACAGGTCGACGGCCGGCACGACCGACACGTTCCCGAACTGGAACGCGCGGTCGAAGCGCAGGTCGATCGTGTGCAGGTTGTCGTAGCGGTTCTCACCGAGCGGATCCAGGTGCACCTGGACCTGACCGGCGCCGTTGGCGCGGTTCGGCGACAGCACCGACTGCGGGTACGGGAAGCCCTGACGGCCAAGGTAGTTGGCCGCGAAGTTCACCGCGTAGGGGAGTTGCACGCGGCCGTTCAGCTTGAGCAGCCACTTGGCATTGGAAAACACGTTGCCGACGCCGCTACCCGCCGATTCCGGGGCGTAGATCTGCGTGCCCGGGCACACCGCCGTGCCAGGCGTTGCGAATGCCGTGGCCGTGCAAGTCGGATCCTCATAGGACGCCGGTGAGTCGAACACGTCGACCGCGTCGTTGTAGGCGTAGCTGGCGTTCATCTGCCAACGGTCAGCCATGCGCTTGGTGAACGTGAACTCGAAGCCGTTGAACTCGCGCCAACGGTCCGGAATGTTCGTGTAGATGTTGCGCGACGGCAGTTGAATCGTCGGCTCGTAGTAGGTCACCGTCTCGCAGCGCGCGCCCGCCGGGCAGCCGGTCGGCGTGAACTGGACGGCCCGGTAATCGGCCGACGTGAAATCACGCACGAAGTTGCCGGCCGCGTCGCTGACGAACCGATCGTTGAACAGGAAGCGATCGTACTTGCGCCAGATGTAGCTGGCACCGAATGCCATCTGTGATCCGAGCTGGCGATCGAAACCCACGATGAATTCGCGCGTGCGGTCGTTCTTGATATTCGGATCGACCGTCGTCGGCGACGTCGTGCTGGTCGGGTTCGCCGGGTCGTAGGCCACGCTCTTGCTCAGGAACGGCACCGAGGTGTTGACCTCGTTGGGCTGGACGAAGCGGTCGCCGTTGATGTCGGTCCAGGGATAGCGGACGAACACCGCGCCGGTGGCCGCCAGCTGATTGGACAACTGACCGGGCGCCATCTGGCCGTAGTAAGTGGCAAACGACGAGGACAGCACGGTCTTGCCGTCGCCGTTGAGGTCGTAGGTGGCGCCGATGCGCGGCGACAGGTCGTTCCACACCACGCCGGCGTCAGCGCCGCGGAAGTCAATCGCGGGCATCAACTGCGGGAAGTGCGGGTTTTGCGGCACCTGGCCGGCCACCGAGAAGTCGTCCTGCCGGTCGTAACGCAGGCCGAGGTTCAGGGTCAGACGGTTGCGCGTGAAGGTGTCCTGGATGTACAGCGCCTGCGTGTCGAGGTGTGACTCGGAGTACTGGTCGCGCCAGATGTCGGCGGAGTTGGCCACACCGTTGGTGAAACGCGCCTCGATGAAGCCACCGCGATGATTGATGCTGGTCGAGTGCGCGCTGCGCCAGCGATAGCCGAACTTCAGCGAATGATCGCCACCCGCCATGGCCGGCAGGAAGTAGGTGCTGACCACGTCGAGGCTGTTGGTCGGACGGATGAAGATGCTGGCGTTGAACGAACGCGCCCAGGCACTGGTCGAGGTCTCGAATGCCGGCTGCACGTCATAAAGCGACGGGTCCTGCAGGTCGAGCGCGAAGTTGTTGCCGAGGTGCGACCACATCACGTCGACCAGCATGCGGTCGCTGATCACGTGCTGGTCGGCGGCCTTCCAGAACGGCGATGGGCCGGTCAGCCAGCCGAACGTGCCGAAGCTGCTGTCGACGGCCTTCTGTCGATACGCGGTCTCGATTGGGCGCAGGTCGCTGGCGTCACGCGCGTTGCGAACCTTTTCCGCCCAGGTGTTCTGGAAGTTGAACCGGTTGTTGGTGAACGGTACGTAGGTGATCTTCCAGTTGTAGTTGTTGAGCGTTGTCAGGTCGGTCTCGAGACAGCTGCGCAGCGTCTCCGTGTCGGTCGTGCGCGGATTGATCGCGACGCCATTCGGACGGCAGGTCGAGTTGTTCTTGTAGAAGCCGACCACGCCGACCTTGATGTCCTGCGTGCCATAGCTGCCCCAGTACCACAGCTTGCCCTTCTTGATCGGGCCGCCGACGTCGAACCCGTAGTCCTTGATGTTCTGGATCGGTGCGCCGGCGCCGGCGCCCTGAGCGCGCAGTTCGTCGGTGATGTTGTCGCCCTGGAACTTCTCGTCGGTGAGCAGGAAGCGGGCGTTGCCCTTCAGGCGATCGGTGCCGCTCTTGGTCACGAGGTTGATGCCGACGCCGCCGGTCTGCTGCGTGACGTCCGCACCACCCGTGGTGACCTGCATTTCCTCGAGCATGTCGAAGTCGTAATAGATCGGCGATGCGCCGGTGGCGGCCATGTCGGTGATGTCGACGCCGTCGATGGACCACTTGTTGTTGCCGGTGCCGGCGCCGCGCGAGATATAGCCGGACTGCTGGCCGGACTGGTTGCCGCCGACGTTGGCGCGATCCATCACGATGCCGGGCGTGCGCTCGAGCATGACCCACGGGTCGCGAGCCGACGGGATATTCTGCAACGTCTCGAGATCGAACGCCGTCGACGTGCCGACTTCACGGGTGTCCACGAGCGGGCTGGCGCCGGTGACGGTGACCGTTTCCTGCACCGTCGACAACTCCAACGCCGCGTTGACCTGCGCGCGGAAGCCGATGGTGATGCGGATGTCCTGCAGCGACATCGTGCGGAACCCGGCGAGTTCGAACGTCACTGAATACGTGCCGATCGGCAACTCGGGAATGCGATAGGTTCCCGTCTCCGACGTCACCGCCACGCGCGGCTGGATCAGCGCGGGGCCCGCAACCGTCACGGTTGCACCAGGCAGCACGGCGCCCGACGTATCGGTCGCCCTTCCGTAAATCTCGCCGGTCTGCTGCTGCGCCACGGCGTTCGTCACGCCCATAACCAGCAACAACGCCGACGCGATCAGCGTCTTTCTCAACGTCATTTCCTATCCTCCAAAACGCCGGGTGTCCGACTCCGCTCGCCAAGCCAATCCCGGCGAGCTACGTCGCGATTGCGCCGAAGCGCCGAGCGCAGAGGCGAACCCCACAGCAAGGTCACGAACACAATGGCTGGCCCCTGATATCGGCAAGCTCAGCCCACAACAGAGGTGCACGAACCCAACGAGCAGCAATTGTGCCACTGGTCACGGGGCGAAAATGGAAGTGAAAGTGACGAAAACAGGCGTGAATCAACGAGAAAGCAGGGACGAAAGCGCGGTGTCTTGTGATGAATCCGAGCGCTTGGAGAACGTTCGTTCAATTCGTTGAATGAGCGGTCGAAATAGCCCAGTTGGAACCGAACACAATGTAGACTAGTCTACAAAGTAGGTTGATGGGCCGATGGGGCTCATAGGCCAAGGGGCCGAGGGCCCGAGGGGCCAAGCGGCCGAGCCCAAGAGGCCAAGAGGCCAAGGGGCCAAGAGGCCAAGGGGCAAACGAGCAATGGGACGCAATTTTCTCGGTGAGTTCGAGCAGCGAGTGCTGCTCGCCATCCTGCGATGCGATCGCGCTGCGTATCCGATCGAAATTCGAAAAGAGATTACGCGCGCGTCGGGACATGAACCATCACGCGGCGCGTTCTACACCACACTCGATCGACTGGAAGCCAAACAACTGGTGCGGTGGACCACCGAAGGCGGCGATGCCGGGCGCGACGGGCTGCCGCAGCGCAAATTCACCGTCACGCCCGAGGGCCTCAAAGCGTTGCGCGCCTCCCGGAAGACCCTGTTCGAACTGTGGCGCGGCCTCGACGGAATTCTGGGTGAATCATGAGACCGCCGACGCTCGCTGATTGGATCCTCCGTCGCGTGCTGCCGCTCGGCAAGAGGGGCGAGAGCATTCTCGGCGATTTGCGCGAAGAGTTTCGATCGCACCCCTCGCGCCTGTGGTACTGGCGTCAGACCATCGCGCTGACCCTGCAATACCTCACTCACGACTCTCCACAATCCGCCTTGACCTATCCGAGGAGCACGCCCATGTGGTTCGACCTTCGCAGCGATCTCCGCGCCGCGTTGCGGACGCTGCGACGCACTCCCGGCACGTCGACGGTGATCGTGGCGACACTCGCGCTGGCCATTGGCGCCGCCACCATTGGTTTTGCGTTCGCGGATTTCGCATTGTTCCGCGGTCTGCCGGTCGACGATCCCTCACGGGTGGTGTCGGTGTTCACGGCCGACGCCCACGGGTCGAATCCTCGCGCGCGTGTGTCGGCGCCCGACCTGCTCGACTATCGCGCCCGCACCACGACGCTCGTGCATCTATCGGGCATGCGGGAGGGGCGTGTGCCGCTGATTCGCAATGGCCGGTCGCAGACGCTGACGGCCGGTTTTGTCACGGCCAATGCGTTCCCGGCCATGGGACAGCACGCGGCCGTCGGCAGAATCTTTCATGAAGGTGAGGATGTCCCCGGCGCCGACCCGGTCGTCGTGCTGGCACATCATTACTGGCGCGACGAAATGCAGAGCCGGCGGGATGCGATTGGTCGAACGCTGCAGATCGGCCGCACCTTCTACACCATCGTCGGCGTGATGTCACCGCAGATCGAATTCGGCAATCTGGCGGAACCGGACGTGTGGCTGCCGCTGTCGTTGTCGGCGGAGGAGCCTCGCGACCAGCGCAATCTTCGCTTCATCGCCAGACTGAAGGACGGGGTTTCGTTTGAGCAGGCCGCTGCCGAGATGGCCTCGATCGGCGCGGCCCTGGCCACGGAACATCCGCTCACCAATGGTGGCTGGACGACGACGCTGGTGCCGATTCGCGACATCACCGGCGGGCAAGGCTTCTGGGTGGTGATTGCGTTGTTCCTGCTCTCGATGGGGCTGCTGGTCGCGATCGCAACCGCGAACGTGTCGAACCTGATCATGGTGCGCGCCGCGTCGCGGGCGCGGGAACTGGCGGTGCGCAGCGCAATGGGCGCCAGGGGCAGCCGCCTGCTCCGGCAATTCATCGTCGAAGGCCTAGTGCTCGCCGCGTTGGGTGCGGCGATCTCGTTGCCGGTCGCCTGGCTTGGACTGCAGGGCATTGCTGCGGTGAACGCCGAGCCGGCGTTTCAGCAGATCGCCATCGATGTCCACGAATTGTCGTTCGTCGCGAGCCTCGCACTGATCTGCCCAATCGTGTTCTCGTTGGCGTCGGCCCGCCAGATCCGCTCGCCGGACCTGCGCTCGGTGCTCGCCGCTCAGGGCGGCCGCGGCGCGACGGCGCGTATGCGCGGGCGCAGCGCACTGGTCGTGGCGCAGGTCGCGCTCGCCGTGGTGCTCCTCACCGCCACGGCGTTCGTGTTCAAGAGCATCAACTACGCCTTCAGCCAGCCACTGGGCATGGCGGTCGATCGGCTATTGATCTTCACGCTCGAATTCAACGAGGCCGTCTATCCGGACGTCGACGCGGCGCGCGCCGCCGCCGATGCCACTCGCACCGCCGTCGCCGGCCTGCCCGGGGTGATCCAGGTAGCTGCGGTGAATGCGTTACCAGTGCTTGGCGATACGGGGATGGTGGCCATCACGATTGACGAACACGCGGTCGCGCCTGGCGAGGCGAGTCCGACGGCCGTCGTGACCGGCGCGGACGCCAACGCGATGCAGACGCTGGGAGTGCCGCTCAGGGCCGGACGATGGTGGTCTGAGGGAACGATGATGGGCGCGGTGATCACGCAGGCCGCCGCCGAGCGGTACTTCGGTGGCGTTCAACAAGCGGTCGGCCGGACCGTGTCGTTTCAGCGCGGCCATGAGCGCGTGTCGTTCCAGATCGTTGGTGTCTCAGGCGACGTTGCCAACCTCAATCGCACGATGCTCCCGCCGCCGCGAATCTGGATACCAATGCCGCCGGCCACACGCCGGTTCGCATTTATCGTCGAAGCCGAGGACCCTGCGGCGGTGGCGAGTGGCGTGCGCACGGTCGCGGCATCGGTGGCGCCGTCGGTCGCGGTCGAGAGCCTGCAGACGTTGGCGGAAGCGATGGACCGGGCCAAAGCCAGCGACTACGTGATCATCTTCGCCCTTGCCGGCTTCGCGGTGGTGGCGCTGATCCTCGCGACCGCCGGCCTGTTCGGCGTGATCTCGTATTCCGTATCGCAGCGCACACCCGAACTCGGTACCCGCATGGCGCTCGGCGCATCGGCATCCGCCGTCGTCGCGCTCGTGGCGCGACAATCGTTGACGCTGATTGGCATCGGGCTGCTGATAGGTCTGGCGGGCGGCGTGACCGTCGGCTTCGGGATGCAAAGCATGCTGTTTGGCACGTCGCCCATCGATCCCGTGACGCTGGCGAGTGTCAGCGGCCTGTTGATGGCGGTGTCCCTGCTGGCAACCGCGATTCCCGCTTGGCGCGCGTCGCGAATTGATCCGGTGATCGCGCTACGAAGCGAGTGAAGGGCGGAGCGGCTAAAAAGTGAAGCGGGTGGCAGCGGGTGAACACGAAGTGAGGCGAGTGACCCGTAACCGTTTCACTCGCCTCACCCCTCACTCGTTTGTTACCAGTCGAACTTCACACCGAACTTCGCGATGCGCGGCCCGAGCACGGTCGTCGGCTTCTCGAAGCCGGCGCCCGAGCGCCAATCGATGTTCACCGCGGTGTTTGAATTCATCGCGTTGAACAGGTCGAAGAACAGCCCCACCTTGGCGCGGTCGGCCGCGAAACGTAACTGCTTCTCGACGCGGAAGTCCAGCACCGTCACGTTCTCCTGACGGCGCGTGCCGATCGGCTCGGCCAGGATGATCTGCGCGCCGTAGTTCAATTCGCCGGTGCGGGTTTGGAAGAAGCGGCCGTAGGGCGCGCCGCTCTGCATTTTCAGCACCGGTGTCACGCGCAGGCCCCACCCGGCGTCGACACTGCCGGTCACCTTGGCGTTCCAGTCGGTGTAGTTGTTCAACGTCTTCTCGTTCGGGTTCGAGGGGTAGCTGCCGAACAGCGAGAAGTTCGCGACCGCCGTACCGAAGCGGTTGTTGAAGTAGAGGTTGCCGTACTGCTGCGTCCAGGTGCGCGAGAACGACGCGTTCATCGACCAGCGATTCGAGAAGCGCTTGTTGGCCGAGAACTCGATCGTCTTGAACGTGCCCTCGTAACCGTCGATGTTGCGCGTGACGTTGTTCGCCGGCGTCGTGGTGTCGCTCAGGTTCCACGCCTGCACGTTCTTGTCGTCGCCGTTGCCGTAGACGCCGTCCGGACCCGGATCGACAACGGTGACGGGGATGTTGAAGGCGCTGTGCGGCCGGGAGGCGTTGACCTGCTGCCAGCCGTCGTTGTCCTTCTTCCACACGAACCCGGCGCGCACGCCGAGGTCGGCGACGACCGCGCGCTCGAGGAAGAACGACGCTTCGTCCGCGTACGAGTTGCGCAGGTTGGGATCGATCGAGGCGCCGGCGGTGCCGCCGAAGCGCTGCACCTGCGTGCCGGCCTCGCCCTCCTGGAAGATGCGATCGCCGTTCAAATCGTTCCACACATGATCGGCGAACTGGTTTGCCGTGTTGACGTTCGCCGCGTCGGCGAGATTGACGCCGGGGTTGAAGAAGAATCGTCCCCAGTTCGCCTTCAGCACGGTCCGGCCGTCGCCGGTCAGGTCGTAGATCGCGCCGAAGCGCGGCACCAGGTGGTTGAAGGTGACGATGCTGTCGATCGCGGGATATTCGACCGCCTGCGCGATGAAGCGGCCTGCGGCGACGCGCTGCTCGGGCAGATAGACGCGATAGCGATCCCAGCGTGCGCCGATGTTGAGCGTCAGCTTGTTGATCGTCCAGGTGTCGGTCACAAACGCGCTCGTGGTCGCCAGGGCGCTCCAGCTGTCGCCATTGACCGTGAGGCGGACCTCAACCGGCGTGGTGGCCGACAACGGACCCTGCAGCGAGCCGTTGACGAAGTGCACGACGTTGTCCTTGTAGTACGAGTTCCACAGCGTCTCACCCTTTTCGTCCATGAACTCGCCGCCGGCCTTGAGGTTGTGCGAGCCGCCCGCGAAGCGATCCTTGAAGTAGCTCATCGCACCGGTGTACTGATTACGCCGCCGGCGCAGCTCCCAGTCGCGGCCGCCGCCCAGCACTTCGCGCGTCGTCAGCGATTCGTAGCGCGTGGCGTTGGTGTTGCTGTCGAGTCCGAAGTTGTAGCCGAACTGGCCGGCGCGGATTTCGACGAAGGTGTTCTGGTTCAGCGTGCCGTTCCACTCGCCCTTGTAAACCCAGCTCGGCGAGGCCTGCAGCACCGTCGAATCGGCGGTGATGTGCACCGGCGACGCGACGCGGGTCGAATCGACGCGGTTGGGCTGTTCCTTGGTGCCGTGCTGGATGTAGCCGATCAGCTTGTTCGACTGGTTCAACTGGTAAGTCGCCTTACCGGTGTAGTTGAACAGCTTGGTGTTGAACGGCGTGCCGTCGAGGAAGCTGCCGCCGGCCGGCGCCGCGACCGACGTCTGCTGGTTCAGGTACGAGAAGTGCCCCCACATGCGGTCGCGGATGATCGGACCGCCGACCCCGAGGTTGAGGTTCTTGTATTCCGACAGGCGGTTGCCATCCGGGCGAATCGACGCGCCGGGCGTCGGAGTCGTCTGGGCGGCGGTCAGGTTGCGGGCCTGCAGATCCTCGTTCTCATAGTCGTAATAGAGGCTGACCGACGGCCGATTGCCGCCGCTCTTGCCGACGAACTGCGTCAGCACGCCGGGCGTGTTCATTTCCGCGGAGTTACCGGCCGCGCCGATGAACACCTCTTCGAATGATCCGTAGTCGAGATAGAAGCCGGCGGCCGCCGTGCCTTCGGTCGTGTTGATGCCCTCGATCAGCGGACGGTTCTGTCCCGAATAGCCGTACGCGAAATACGTCGTCTGCGTGCCGGCGGTGGCGCCGCCGACGTCGATGCGATTAAGCGTCACCGACGGGGTCGTCGACAGCAGCGACCACATGTCGCGAGCGTTCGGGATGGACGCCAGTGTCTGCTGATCGTAGTTGGTCTGGATGCGGGTCGCGGTCGTGTCGATGACCGGCGACGCGCCGCTCACCGTGATCGTTTCCTGCAGCGATGCGACGTTGAGCGCAACGTTGACCTGCGCGTTGAAGCCCAGCGTGACGCGGATGCCTTCGCGCACGTTGGTCTGGAACCCGGCGAGCTCGAACTGCAGCCGATATTCCCCCGGCGGCACTGCGGGGAAGCGATAGACGCCGGACTCGTTGGTCACCGCCGTCAACTCGCCGATCTGCGCCGGGCTCGTGGCGGTAACGGTCACGCCGGGCAGCACGCCGCCCTGGCCGTCTTTCACTTCACCGCTGATACTGCCCGTCGAGCTCGCGCCGCCGCCTTGCGCAAACGCTGATGTCGCCAGCGCTGCGACGGCTGCCAGAGCCCAAACAATGTTTCTCCAACCTGTCATGTGGAAACCTCCAGCCGACCGGAAGAGCAAAGCCGGTGCCCGGAGGCGTGGGACGGAAGTCGCGTGCAGTTCACGTCGACACATCACCAGAACAGGCGTTCGTCACACGGACATGCGTCCTGTCACGGTGTCTGAAAAAAGTTCCGTGAGGAATGGCGGGCCATCTTCAACCGCGCGGACGCGCGATCCAACGACGCGAATTAATTCCTGACTGCCTGTCCGCCTGTCCGCCTGTCCGCCTGTCAGGCCTGTCTGCCTGTCTGCCTGTCTGCCTGTCTGCCTGTCTATGCAAGCTGCGGGAGCGCGGTGATCACCGACCAGATGATCGCGATGAAGGTCACGACGAGGCAGCCGACCGCGATCGCCAGGTGATCAATACGCTCGGACTTCAGCGGATCAAGGAATCGCGACGCGAGGTACCCGCCGGCAAAGCCGCCGAGGTGCGCGCTGTTGTCGACCCCTGGGAACAGAAATCCCATCACGCCCATGATCAGCGCGTACTGCAGGCCGGCCCGTCCGACGTGGCTGCTGCCGGTGCGCTGGCCGTAGTGCACCAGCGCGCCCAGCAATCCGAAAATCGGCGCCGACGCGCCGACGGTCAGCAACGCGCCGCCGAAGAATGGCGGCTGGATCGGCGAGAAATACATTGCCGTGCTGAGACCGAACCCGGCGATGCTCGAGAGCGTATAGATGATGATCATCCGCCCCGCGCCGTACAGGTTGGCGATCTCGGGCCCGAGCTGACGGATCCACAGCACGTTGAAGAAGATGTGCATGATGCCGCCGTGCAGCCACGCCGCGGTGAGCAGCGTCCACCATCGGCCTTCGCCGACCACCGGCATCGCGCCGCTGGCGCCGAGCAGGTAGAGAATCTGCCCGGCCGGGGCCAGCATCATCTGCAGCCCGTCGCGCGACAGGATCAGCGACAACACGTACAGAATGATTGTGCCGCCCGTGACGATCGACACGAATCCGAGATCGTTGCCGAGCCGCCGCAGCGCGGGCCCGAACCCCCACAGCCCCGGATTGCGCCGTCCGCAGTTGTAGCAGGTCGGATCGTTGACGCCGACCAGCACGCCGCACGACGTGCAGATCACCGATCCTTCGGTTTGCCGCTTCAGCACCGACCAAATGCTGCCACGAAGACACGAAGAACATGAAGCGCATTCTGCGCGACTGCCGTTGGAACCGTGCCGCCTGTGTCCGGCATCAGCCGTCGCGCAGCGTTCGCGTCCCTGCCGCGAAACACATGACGCCGACGCCAACCAGCAGCGCGCACGGCATCGCCATCTCGCCGGCCGAAAAATCGCGCCACACGCCGCCCTCGATCGCCAATATCGCCCAGCGGATGGGACTGCCGTAGCCGATCGTCTGCATCCACTGCGGCATCACGAAGGTCGGCACCATCGCGCCGCCGAACAGCGCAAACGGCATCAGCAGCGCCCAGCCGGCTCCGGAGGCGGTTTCTTCGCTGCGGCCAACTCCGGCGACGAGCATCATGAAGCCGACGAAGCAGATCGCCGCCGACACGCCCGCCACCGCGAGCAGCGCTATCGATGTCGGCCGCACGCCGAGTCCCCACGCCACTGCCAGCAGCAGCAACTCGACCAGCACCATCGACGTGAAGCAGGCGGCCGCTTTCCCGCCAAGAACGTGCGCGCGTGTCAATGGCGCCATCCGCAGGCGCACCAGCGTGCCCCGCGTGCGTTCGGTGACGAGGCTGACGCCGAAGGACATCATGCAGCCGATCAGTCCCCAGACCGCGCCTTGCGCAAACGTGACGTCGAACGCGTTGGCCGGACCGCGCCGCTCTCGCATCACCTTCGTCGTGATCACCGTGAACGGCTGCCAGAATCGAACACCGCCGCCGAGCCGTTGTTGGATGGCCGCTGCGGCGTGCTTGATCACCAACCCGTGCATCATGCCGGCCTCGGTTTGACGCGCGGGCTCCACGCCAATCTCAATCCGCGCGGGCTCACTGACCAGCGGCCGCGCCGCGGCCGCGCCAAGACCGGGCGTCAGCACGATGTAACCGCTGCGCTCTCCACGCCGCACGGCGTGTTCCGCGGTCGTGCGATCCATCATCGCGATCGCGAACGACTCTTCGAGCCGTGACGCCAACGCGCGCGAGCCGTCGCTGTTGTCCTCGTCGACAATCGCCACTTTGATCTTGCTTTGCTGTGTACCACCGCCTCCGAAGGCAAGTCCGAACAGCACCGTGACGATCAACGGCCAGACGAACGTGAAAAATAGCCGGCCCTTGTTGCGCGCCAGCAGCCGCAGATCCTTCGAAGCGAGCGCGATGATTCGCGTCATCTCAATCTCTCAGGCTCTTCCCGGTCAGCCGCAGGAACACCTGCTCCAGCGTGGGCCGCTCGACCTGAAATGTGTCGATGGTGCCAGTCGCCGCCAGACGATTCAATTCGACGAGTGGATTGGCGGTCTGCACGCGCCGCTCGCGGCCGTGACTGCGCACGATCAATGTCGGCAGCGCCCGATGCTCCACCAGCAACTCATTGATCGAGCCGAGCGCCAGCAACGTGCCGGCATCGACGATGGCAATGCGGTCGCACAACCGCTCGGCTTCCTCCATGTAATGCGTCGTATAGAGAATGGTGCGGCCCTGCCGATGCAATTCGCGAACGCTGTCGAAGATGCGGTTCCGCGACTGCGGATCGACGCCGACAGTCGGCTCATCGAGCAGCAGCAATTCGGGATCGTGAACGAGTGCGGCGGCCAGATTCAGCCGCCGCTTCATGCCGCCGGAATATCCCTCGACGTAATCGTCTTTGCGATCCGTTAGCGCCGCGAAATCCAGACACCACGCGACGCGCTCGTCGAGCGCCGCTCCCGCCAGTCCATAACACCTGCCGAAGAAGCGCAGATTCTCCTCGCCGGTGAGGGCGTCGTACAGTGCGAGCGCCTGCGTCGCGACGCCGATGTGGTGTCGCACCCTCGCATCGGCGGGGTCGCCGAATCCCTCGATGGTTACCGAACCTGCATCGGGTGTCAGCAACCCGACCACCAGGCTGACCAACGTGCTCTTGCCGGCGCCGTTCGGACCAAGCAAGCCGAGCAGTTCGCCCTTGGCGACCGACAGCGACACGTCTCGGACGGCGACGAGATCGCCGAATGACTTGCGGATGCTTCGAAGGTTCACCACACAGGGTCTAGACGCACGGCCGCCCGCGAACGTTTTTCACTGCCGATCCAACGGTCGCTTTCCGTCATCGAACGGCGCAGCCGGCGTCACCGGGAACGACCGTGTAGAATCGTCCCATCGGCACCGAAGTCATCGTCATCTTCCTCCTGATCCTCGCCAACGGGGTCTTCGCCATGTCGGAGATTGCGGTGGTCGCCGCGCGCAAAGTGCGTCTGCAGCAGCGCGCCGACGAGGGTGACGATCGCGCCCGCAGCGCGCTCGAGCTCGCGCACGATCCCAACAAGTTTCTGTCGACGGTGCAGTTCGGCATCACCATGGTCGGCGTGCTCGCCGGCGCCTACGGCGGCGCCACGATTGCCGCCAAGCTTGCCGTGCCGATCGCCACCGTGCCGCAGCTGGCGCCGTACGCCGAAGGACTCGCGCTCGCGCTCGTTGTCGGCGTCATCACGATCCTGTCGCTGATCGTCGGCGAGCTGGTGCCCAAACGCATCGCGCTCAACAATCCCGAAGCGATCGCGTCGTGGGTCGCCAAGCCGATGATCTGGCTGTCGCGGATCGGCGGTCCGGCGGTCGGGGTGTTGACCGGCGCGACGAACGTCGTGTTGCGCGTGTTCGGTGTGAAAGGCGAGGCCGAGCCGAACCTCACTGAAGACGAGATCAAAGCGCTGATCAGCCAGGGTGCGGAGACCGGCGCGGTCGGCGCCACGGAAGAGAACATCGTCCAGCGCGTGTTCCAGCTGGGCGATCAGCGGGTCGCCGCGATCATGACGCCGCGGCCGGACATCGAATGGATTGATGTCGACGCCAGCGAAGAAGAGCTGCGCGAGTTTCTCGCGTCGCATTCGCATACGCAGTTCGTCGTCTGCCATGGCGGCCTGGACGAGGTGCTCGGCATCGTGCGATCGGCGGATCTGCTGCCGATCGCGTTCAAGGGCTCGCGCATCGATCTACGATCGCTCGTCCGCGAAGCGCTGTTCGTGCCGGACTCGATGCCGGCGGTGCAGTTGCTCGACTCGTTCCGCAGCTCGCATAAACATGTCGCGCTGGTGATGGACGAGTACGGGGCCGTGGAGGGTCTGGTTACCGTCACCGATTTGCTGACGGCGATCGTCGGCGAATTGCCGGCCGACGCCAGCGAAGCGGCCGGCGAGTTCGTGTCGCGCGCCGATGGCTCGTGGCTGGTAGACGGCTCGGCGGCGATGGAGGAAGTGCAGACGCGCTTTGCGATGGACGCGCTGCCCGAAGAGGAAGCCGGCGCGTATCACACGATCGGCGGCTTCGTCATGGCGCGGCTTGGGCGCGTGCCGAGAGCGGCCGACGTCTTCGAGTGGGGCGGCCTGCGGTTCGAAGTGATGGACATGGACGGCCGGCGCATCGACAAGGTGCTCGTCAGCCGATCCGCCGCACCGCCTCGCGGCCACTAGCAGATGCCTTCGGAAAGTGATTACTTGGCCGGGGGAGTGGCCTGTGCCACGCGCCGAACCATCATCCGGCAAGACAGCCGGTCAGGAGTGCACGCCCGGCGCCTCATGTCCGGTGCGCTCGACATACTCGATGTACGAGCCGAGGTAGGCGTGGGGATGCGCATCGACGCCGGTTTCGCCGCCCAGCTCGAGGACGCGGTTGCTCAGGCCTCGGAGAAACGATCGGTCGTGTGAGACGAAGATCATCGTGCCCTCGAAGCTCTTGAGCGAGTCGACCAGCATGTCCTTGGTGGCGAGATCGAGGTGGTTGGTCGGCTCGTCGAGAACCAGGAAGTTCGGCGGATCGAACAGCATCCGCGCCATCACCAGCCGCGATTTTTCCCCGCCGGACAGCGCCCGGATTTTCTTGTCCGTGTCGTCGCCGGAAAACTGAAAGGCGCCGGCCAGCGAGCGCAGCGCGCCGAGCCCCTCGTGCGGGAAATCCTTTTGCAGCTGTTCGATGATCGTCAGATCAGGGTCGAGCAGGTCGAGCGACTGCTGCGCGAAGTAGCCCATTTTCAGGCTGGCTCCCAGCTTGACCTCGCCGTCGTCGGGCGCGACGTTGCCCGACAGGATCTTCAGCAACGTCGTTTTGCCCGCGCCGTTCCGGCCCATCACCGCCCAGCGCTCGCCGCGGCGAATCGTCAGGCTGAAGTCGTCGTAGATCACGCGCTTGCCGTAGGCCTTCGACAGGTGTTCGATGACCGCCACCTGATCGCCCGAGCGCGGCGGATTGCGGAACTCGAATTTGACCACGACGCGCCGTTTCGGCAGCTCGATCTTCTCGATCTTGTCGAGCGCCTTGATGCGGCTCTGCACCTGCGCCGCTTTGGCCGCGTGCGTCTTGAAGCGCTCGATGAAGCGCTGTTCCTTCGCGAGCATCGCCTGCTGGCGCGCGTAGGCGGCTTCACGGTTGGCTTCGCGCAGCGCGCGCTCGCGCTCGTAGAAGTCGTAATTGCCGGAATACACCGTGATTTCGCCGCCATCGATCTCGCAAATCTTGGAGACGATGCGGTTCATGAACTCGCGATCGTGCGAGGTCATCAGCAGTGCGCCCTCGTGCGACTTCAGGAAGCTTTCGAGCCAGATGATCGATTCGATGTCGAGGTGATTGGTCGGCTCGTCCATCAGCAGCACGTCGGGCTGGCCCAGCAGCACGCGCGCCATCGCCACGCGCATCTTCCAGCCACCCGACAGCGCGCCGACATCGCCGTCGATGCGCTCGTCGTCAAAGCCCAGCCCGTGGAGGACTTCCCGCGCCTGGCTTTCGAGCGCGTAACCGCCGAGATGATCGTATTCCTCCTGCACCTCGCCGAAGCGCGCGAGGATGCGATCCATATCATCGGCGCGCTCGGGATCGGCCATCGCCTGCTGCAGGTCTTCGAGCTCGTGATGCAGGTCGCCGACGCGCCCGCTCCCTGCGATGGCCTCGTCGAGCACGGATCGCCCGGACATCTCCTCGACGTCCTGCCGGAAGTAACCGATGGTCAGTTTCTTCGGGACCGTGACCTCGCCCTCGTCCGGCGATTCCTCACCGGTGAGCATGCGGAACACCGTGGTCTTGCCGGCGCCATTCGGGCCGACGAGGCCTGCCTTCTCACCAGGATTGAGCTGGAACGAGGCGTCGACGAAGAGGACCTGCTTGCCGTACTGCTTGGAGACGTTCGAAAACGAGATCATGAAACGTACAAGTGTATCGCGGCCACAGATTCGTCACAGATTCCACAGATTCCACGGACATGGGTAGCCACGCCGCAGAGACACAGAGGCACGGAGAACCGAGTCGCAGCGGCGCCAGCGCGAGCTTCGCTCGCGTGTGACGCACGGCCCGAGGGATCGGATTCACAAGCCGATCGATCGGTCGCGTCAGGCTTGTGAATCCGATCCCTCGGACCGTGCGCCGCGGCTACGCCGCGGGCGCCGCTCGACCCATTCAGTCGGTCATCGTGCCGCTCGCACAAACGCCGCCCGCGCGTGACGTAGGTTCGCGGGATTGATCGCTTGACCATCGATCGGTGGCGTCAGGCTTGTGAATCCGATCCTCGGACCGCGCGCCGCAGCAACGCCGCGGGCACCGCTCAACCCATTCAGTCGGTCATCGTGCCGCTCGCACAAGCGCCGCCCGCGCGTAACGTAGGTTCGCGGGATCCATTCGCTTGCCCATCGATCGGTGGCGTCAGGCTTGTGAATCCGATCCCTCGACCGCGCTTTGCAGCAACGCCGCGGACACTGCTCAACCCATTCAGTCAGGTCATCGTGCCCCTCGCACAGCGCCGCTCGCGCGTAACGCAGGTTCGAGGGGTCGATTCGCAAGCATCGATCGGTGCGGTCAGGTTTGTGAATTCGATCCTCCCATTCGGTAGGTCCACACCGACCACCAGAGACACCGAGCCGCAGCGGCGCCGGCGCGAGCTTCGCCGCTTCGCCTCTGTGACCTCGGTGGCTCTGTGGCGCATTTCAATCTGTGAAATCTGTGAAATCTGTGGATACTACGCACCATGAAGCCGACACGCCGCGCATTCGTTGCCGCCTCCTCAGCCGCTGCCGCTCACATCTGGATCCCGAAGAGCGTCAAGGGCTATACCGCTTCGGAACTAAAACCGGTGACGCCGCTCAAGCCGGGCATCTCGAAGTGGGAGCTCGACACGCCGGCACTCGTCGTCGATCTCGACAAGATGGAACGCAACATCGCGAAGATGCAGGCGGCTCTCAAAGCCAACAAGCTCGATGCGCGGCCGCACGCCAAGACGCACAAGTGCGCCGACATCGCGAAGCTCCAGATGAAGGCCGGCGCGATCGGCATTTGCACGGCGAAGCTCAGCGAGGCTGAAGCGCTGTTCGCCGCCGGCGTCGATCGCATCCTGATGACGACGAGTAACTTGTCGAACACGAAGATCCGGCGCGCGATGCAGCTGCGCAAACGTGCGCCGCACTTCATTCAGGCGGTCGATTACGACGCCAACGCGCGCGACTTGAACGATGCCGCGAAAGAGGCTGGCATCACCGCCGACGTCGTCATCGACGTTGCCGTGGGTACCAGGAGCGGCGTGCCGCCGGGCGGGGATGCATTGGCGCTGGCAAGGCTCGTCGATCAGCTGCCCAACCTCAAGCTCCGCGGCCTGTTATCGTACGACGGCGGGGCACAGCACATCATCGGTTTCGCCGCGCGCAAGGAGCGCGCGCTGCGCAACATCGAGGAGAACGCCCGCACCCGCGAGAAGATGCGCGAGGCAGGCCTCAGCACCGAGATCTTCAGCGGCGGCGGCACCGGGACCTATAGCATTCAACACCTTGTGCCGGGCTTTACCGACGTGCAGGTTGGCAGTTACCTGTTCATGGACATGCAGTATCTCGCCGTGGGCAGCGAGGACGGCAATCCGATCTATCGCGATTTCGAACCGTCGTTGACGGTGCTTGCGACCATCGTCAATAACCGTTTTCCGGGCCGGCTCACGACCGATGCCGGCGCCAAGGCGCTGACGTTGAACGTGCCTCGCGCCGGCGTGATTGGAGAGCCCGGCATGGACTACAACGCCGGTTCAGATGAGTTCGGCTCGATCACCTTCAAGGAAGCCAGCAAGGCCTACAAGATGGGCGACAAGCTCGAACTGATCGTGCCGCACTGCGATCCCGTCGTGAACCTCTATGACTACATTTACGGAGTGCGCAACGACCGCGTCGAGAGCGTATGGGAGATCACCGCGCGCGGCCACTCCCAGTAACGACGGAGTGCTTAGCGTGCGACGGCGCCGGCCGTGATCAGCTCTTTGTGCGTCTGGAGCTCCGGCGGCGGCGTCGCGATCACGGTCATCCGCTGTCCCGTCGCCGGATGCGTGAACTGCAGGGCCTCGGCGTGCAGGTAATAGCCGCCGTCGCCGGGGAGGCCGGGGTGGCGCTTCAAACCGCCGCCCATGTCGTAAAGCGGATCGCCGATCAGCGGATGGCCGGCATAGGCCATGTGAATGCGCACCTGATGCGGACGTCCGGTGGTGATCTCGACGCGGAACAATGTCTGATCGTGGCGCTGCTCGAGCACGAATGCCACGCTCTGAGACGGCCGACCGCCGTCGCAGGCGCCCTGGACGGTGCCGAGCAGCGGGTGCGGCACCGGACCAATCGGCACGCTGATCACGAACATTTCAGTGCGCGTCGACCCAAGCCCGAGGGCGCGGTAGGTTTTCTTGACCGTGCGCTCACGCCACGCGCGCGCCAGACGCGACGCCGCATCCTTCGTGCGCGCAAACAGCACTAGACCGGACGTGAAGCGTCCGAGCCGATGCAGCGGGCTCGCCTGCGGGTATTTCTCGCGAACCAGCATCAACAACGTCCGCTCGAGATACCCGCCGGCGGGCATCGTCGGTAACCCGCTCGGCTTGTTGACCACGAGGATCGAGTCGTCTTCGTGGAGGATCTCGAACGAGTCGGGGACGGCCGGTTCGTCCCAGGGCGGCCGGTTCCAGACTACGGTCTGGCCGGGGAAGAGGATTTCATCGGAGCGGACGCGCGTGCCCTCGACTTCGACTTCGCCGCGCGCGATTCGCTCACTCCACTCGGTTTCGGTTGAATGCAGACGGGTCGCAGTGAGGTATTGCAGAACGGTCAGGCCCGCAGCGTCGGGGCCCACCTGTTCGCGATACGACCACCCACGATTCAAAGGCACAGCCGGATATCATAGCGCCAGCGTGCGGCGTTTCAGCTCAGCCGTTGAGGTGTTACCGCGTGCGCGCCAGCTCGAGTACGACGTCGTATTGAAACCGTACGAAACGGTGCAGCTCGGTCTCGAGAATCCGTTCCTGGTCGCTGTGTGCACCAAAGCCTTTCGGGCCGTCTTCGGTGTCGATGGCCGGCCCGATGCCGTAGCACTGGATGCCCTTTGCGCGGATGTTCGACATGTCCGTCGCGCCCACCCCCATTGTCGGCAACACGACGGTGTTGTAGTGCTTCTTGGTCATCGCTTCGAGCACGCTGAACGCTTCCGTATCGATGCGCGATCCACCGGCGGGGCGGTAGCGCTCTCGGCCCCACCGCACTTCGACTTCCGGATCGTTGATGACTTTGCGGACTTCGTCGAGGAACTGTGACTGATCCTCGTCCGGATGCAGCCGCACGTCGACCGTGGCCTTCGCCTCGGATGGGATCACGTTGTAGCGGAAGCCGCCGCCAATGATGGTGGGCACCAGCGAGGTGTGGGTCATCGACCAGTGATTCGGCTGGTGCTCGAGCATCCAGTCCGCCGCGGCCTTCGAGATCTTGGGGTCGGGATTCAGGATGTCGCGGTACATCTTCGCGACGTCCGCCGGCACCATCGTCGCGAGCTTCTTGAAGTACGACGCGGTGGTTTCGTTGATGCGAATCGGCGGCGACCATGCGGCGACCTTGCCGACAGCCGCCGACAGCTTGGTGACGGCGTTGCCTTTTGACGGCACCGAGCCATGGCCGGCGGGGCCGCGCGCGATGATCTCGATGAAGCGCGGCTCTTTCTCGGTGGTGCCGATGTTCGCCTGCCGGACCTGCCCGCCGGAGCGAACGACGCCGCCGCCTTCCGCCAGGCAGTACTCCGCGTTGATCGCATCCAGATGGTTGTCGGCCATGAACTGCGCGCCGACGTCCGGTGCGCCTTCTTCGCCGGCCTCGGCGAGGAAGATCACGTCGCGGTCGAGCGGCACGTTCTGGCGCTTCAGCATCAGCATCATCATCAGCGCCGCAACCAGGTTGTCCTTGTCGTCGACGGCGCCGCGGCCATACACGTAGCCGCCCTCGCGCACCGCGCCGAATGGCGGATGCGTCCACTTCTTCGGGTCCACGGTGACGACGTCGGTATGGCCCATGACGAGAAGCGGACGTTTCTTGCCGCTGCCCTTCAACCGGGCGACGAAATTCGCGCGCGCGGGATCCTTGGCGAACACCTGGTAGGGAATGCCTTCCTTGTCGAACACCTGCTTCAGGTACTCGACCACCCGCGTCTCGTTACCCGGCGGGCTTTGCGTGTCGATGCGCAGCAGCGCCTGAAAATGCTGCATCGTCTCTGCTTCGACAGCCGCCGAGTTCGCCTGCTGTGCACCGGCGCTCGCCGTCATCGCAAGGACGAGCGCAACCAGAATCACGCGTCCAGTGATCTTCATGGAGCGAGAATATCATTGCCTGACTGCCTGACTGCCTGACTGCCTGCCTGTCTGCCTGTCTGCCTGTCTACCTGACTGCCTGCCTGACTGCCTGCCTGTCCGCCTGTCTGCCTGTCTGCCTGTCTGCCTGCCTGTCTGCCTGCCCCGCCTGCTACTCTTCCTCCATGCCCCTGGTCGCGCTCGAACGCATCTCGCACGCCTACGGGCACCTGCCGCTGTTGGCGGACGTGTCGCTGCAGATCGATACCGGCGAGCGCATCGCCGTCATCGGGCGTAACGGCGCCGGCAAGTCGACGCTGCTGCAGATCATCGGTGGGGATTTGCCTCCGGATCGCGGTACCGTGTGGTGGCAGCCGGGTGCGCGCGTCGCGCGCCTCGTGCAGGACGTGCCGCTCTCCACCGATCGCACGGTGTCCCAGGTGGTGGGCGAAGGCCTTGGCAGCCTCGACGAACACGACGAGTGGCAACGCCAGCACCAGGCCGATATGGTGATGTCGAGGCTGGCGCTGCCGCCCGACGCGATCGTCGACTCTCTCTCAGGTGGATGGAAACGGCGCGTCCTGCTGGCCCGCGCACTCGTCGGGCAGCCGGATGTGCTGCTGCTCGATGAGCCAACCAACCATCTCGATATCGAAGCGATTACCTGGCTCGAAGATTTTCTCGCGAACTACACCGGCGCGGTGATGTTCGTGACGCACGACCGGGCGTTTCTCGAGCGCCTGGCGACGCGCATCGTCGAGCTCGATCGCGGCGTGCTGACGTCTTGGCCCGGCGATTACGCGACTTTCGAGCGCAAGAAAGAGGAGTGGCTCGCCAACGAGGAACTTCAGCGCGCCAAGTTCGACAAGAAAATGGCCGGCGAAGAGGTGTGGCTGCGCCGTGGCGTCAAGGCGAGGCGAACCCGCGACGAAGGCCGCGTCAAAGCGCTGATGGCCATGCGTCAGGAGCGCGCCAATCGCCGTGCGGCCGTCGGCCAGGTTCGACTGCAGATCGATCCGGGCGAGGCATCCGGCAAGCTGGTGTTCGACGTCGATCGCGTCGCGTTCACCTATCCCGGCGCCGCGGCACCGGTGCTTCGCGAGTTTTCGACGCGCATCATTCGCGGCGATCGTATCGGTTTGCTCGGCCCGAACGGTTCCGGCAAGACGACCTTCCTGCGGTTGTTGCTTGGCGAACTGACGCCTGATCGCGGCGAAGTCCGGCGCGGCGCCAACGTCGATATCGGCTACTACGACCAGCAGCGCGAACAACTCGATCCCGACCGTACGGTCGTCGACACGATCGGTGACGGCAACGACATGGTGACCGTCAACGGCAGGCCGCGCCACGTCCACGGCTACTTGCAGGATTTCCTGTTTTCGCCGGAACGGGCACGCTCGCCGGTGCGCGCGCTGTCGGGAGGGGAACGAAATCGCCTGCTCCTCGCGAGGTTACTGACGCGTCCGATGAACGTTCTGGTCCTCGACGAGCCGACCAACGATCTCGATCTGGAGACGCTCGAACTACTCGAGCAGCAGCTCGTGGACTGGAGCGGCACGCTGTTGCTGGTCAGCCACGATCGCCGGTTTCTCGACAACGTGGTGACCAGCACGATTGCCTTTGAGGGCCACGGCGTGCTGCGCGAGTACGTCGGCGGGTTTCAGGATTACGAGCGGCAAAAGAACGCCGCGAGGAACGCGCCGGGATTGGCCGGGAACACGTCGGCAAACGTCAAGAGTCGCGACGCTGACGCCAAGGCCGCGCCGGCAACCGCCAGCGACGCGCCGGGAAAGACCAGGCGCCAGAAGCGTTCGTTCAACGAAGAACGTGAGTACCGCGGCCTGCCGGAGCGCATCGACGCGCTCGAGCGAGAACAACAAGCGCTGCAAGCCAAACTTGCCGATTCGGAGTTCTACAAGCAGGGCAGTGCTGTCATCAGGGAAGCGGTCGATCGTCTCGAGACCGTCGAACGGGAATTGCTCGACGCGATGACGCGTTGGGACGAACTCGACTCGATCAATCCCGGATAGCCGTTGCCGCCCAGGATGGCGTTGCGCCCTACGCCTTACTGAGCGCTTCGATCATCTCCCACTGTTCGTCGGTGACCGGCTGCACCGATAACCGCGCAATGCGAACCAGGGGCATGTCTTTGAAGCGCTTGTCCGCTTTGATTTCCGCCAGCGTCACGGGTCGCTTCAACGGTTTGCCGGCCGCGAGTTCGACGACGACGAGATGGCCGGTTTTGTCGGCGGGATCCGGATAGGCGGTCTTCGCGACGGTGGCCGTTCCGACGACCGCCTTTTCCTTGCCGGTGTGATAGAAGAACACCCGTTCGCCTTTTTTCATCTCGCGGAGGTTGCGTTGGGCGACCGGATTCTTCACGCCTGCCCAGACCGTGGTGCGATCCGCCAGTAGCTGCGAGTACGAGTAATTGTCAGGTTCTTCCTTGACCAGCCAGTTCATCCGCACAGGATACCTCGGCGCTTGGCGGATCCGCCGGCATGGCGGGAATCGATGCCTATGGCACGCCCGTTGCTCTATTCATTGGCGTGCGTGCCCTGATTCTCTTCGCGATCGCCCTGTCCGCCGCGTGCCATAGCGCGCCGAAGCCGCACGAGGTCGCACCGGCGATTCAGACGCTGCTGGCCGGTAAGCCACGCTCCAACGTCGAGGCGGCGAACTGGACAGATGTGCGCGCCTTTTACACACAACGGCAGCACGCGCCTGCCTGGGTCGATCACCGCCGGCCGGTTGACAACGCCAAAGAAGCAGTCGCGGTGCTGCAGACCGCCCGTCAGCATGGATTCGACCCTGCGGAGTACGGCGTCGAGGCGCTGCTCGAAGCGAGCCAGGCGGTCGAGCAGATCGAAAAAGGCACGCCCGAGCGGCTGCAGCGTGTCGCCGACATCGACGTGCGATTCACGGCAGCCATGCTCGCCTTCGGACGCGACGTGGCGATCGGGCGACAGGACGGCGATCGCCACCACAAGGCGAGGCGCCAGAAACCCGATTTCGTCGCCGCGTTGACCGAGCACATCGATCAACCGAAACAATTTGTCGAAGCGGTCCGCCCGCGTCACCCGGAATACGCCGCGCTGCAAAAGGCGTTGGACGATCTAATCGGCCAGCGCGAAAAAGGTGGCTGGGTCAAGGTGAGCGGCAAGAACGACGTAGCGGCGCTGCGCCAGCGCTTATTCGCGAGCGGCCATCTCAAGCCCGCGGCCCGCAAGGGCGATCCCGCCGCGGCCACGCCGGAAGAACTGACCGCTGCCATCAAGTCGTTTCAGGAGCTGCACGCGTTGCCCGCGACCGGCGTCGTCGATGCCGCCACGCTGGCGGCGATCAACGTGCCGCTCGACGATCGCATCGAGCAGGTGGCGATCAACCTGCAACGTTGGCGCTGGATGCCGGATCAGCTCGGCGAGCGCCATTTCTTCGTCAACATTCCGTACTTCCATCTGATCGCGCGCGAGGCCGGTGAACCGGTGATGGACATTCGTGTGGTGGTGGGCAAGCCCGGGAACAACACGCCGATCTTCAGTGAAGAAATGGAGAGCGTCGTGTTCAGCCCGTACTGGAACATCCCTGACACGATTGCCGATAACGAGACGGTTCCAGCCGTCGCGCGCGATCCGTCGTATCTCACCAGGCAAGGCATCGAGATCCTCCGCACGTCAGGAGGCGCAGCCGAAGTCGTGAGTTCGACGGATGTCGACTGGAATAATCCAGATGCCTTGAAAGGGCTGGTGTTCCGTCAGCGCCCGGGCGCCGCGAACGCGCTCGGACACGTCAAATTCCTCTTCCCGAATCCGCACAACGTCTACCTGCACGACACGCCCGCCGACGCGTTGTTCGCCAAGCCGGGCCGCGCGTTCAGCCATGGCTGCATCCGCGTCGAAGAACCGGAAGCGCTGGCCAAGTACGTGCTCAAGGGGTATTCGGAATGGACGGACGAAGCGATTTTCAGCGCCATGCGCTCCGGCAACGAACGGCACGTCAAGCTGAAAGAGAAGATCCCCGTGCACATTGCCTACTTCACCGCCTGGGTGGACAAGAACGGCGGCCTGCATTTCCAGCCCGACATCTATAACTACGATCGCGCCAGCGACAATTAGTCTCGTGCTCAGCTTTTGATCGGCGCCGCGGGCTGCTATCCTGTGGCAGTCCCCGAGCGGTCGCGCTGAAGGTGGAAGTGAATCTTCAACGCCGACAGGGAATCAAACAAGCATGCGAAAATTGGCGATCGTCGCGCCAGCGTTGCTGGCAATAGCGCTACTGCTGCCTGTCACGAGCCACGCTTCCGCGGCAGCTTCGTTTGCGCGGTCGGATTTCGAGGCCTCTGAGCTTGGCAGCATCGATACGGATGTGTTTGAGCTCGCTCTTGGCGCGGCCAGCTGTGCCGTGAAATCGGGCACGGTCGGCGCGCCAAAGACCCTTACGGTCATCGATTATTCGCGCCCATCCACCGAAAAGCGGCTCTGGGTGTTCGACCTCACGACGCGGGAGCTTCTCTGGGAGGAGCTCGTGGCGCACGGTCAGGGCACCGGTGCGAACATCGCGACGAAGTTCTCCAACGACAACGACAGTCATCAGACCAGCCTGGGTCTGTTCGTGACCAGCACGACATACGTTGGCAAGAATGGCTATTCGCTGCGCCTCGACGGCCTTGACCGCGGCGTCAACGATCGCGCTCGCGAGCGCGCCATCGTGATGCACGGCGCGCCGTATGTCAGCGAAGCGTTCATCAGGTCCAATGGCCGTCTCGGTCGCAGCTGGGGATGCCCGGCGGTGAGCGAAGCGGTGGCGCGACAGATGATCGATCGCGTCAAGGGCGGGGGCCTGATTTTCGCGTACTACCCTGACGCCAACTTCCTCAAGTCGTCGAAGTACCTGCGCGGCTGCCAGAGCTGACCACGCCGTTCAGCGCGCGTTCCAGCTGCGATAGCGTCGCGGGTTTCGTCAGCAGCGGCGCTCCCATCTCATTGATGCGTTGTTGGGCTTCCGGTACTGCCGTGTAGCCCGACATCAAAACCACCGGCAGCCCCGGCTTGAATACTCGCGCGGCATCGGCGAGATCGATGCCGTTCATGCCGCTGCCCAGCACGACGTCCGTCAACAACACATCCGGCGCATCCGGACCCTGCAAGAGCGGCAGCGCGGCTGCCGCGGTCTCGGCGACGAGGACCTTGTGCCCGAGCATCTCGAGTTGCCGCCGCACCGTGCTTCGCACTGACGCCTCGTCTTCCACGACGAGAATGGTGTGCGACACCAATGGCGGATTCGCGGGCAGTTGGGGCGCCGCGTCCGCAAGCGGTTTCCTCTTCGTCAACGGCAGATAGAGCGTCACCGTGGTGCCGTGACCGGGTTCCGACGCCAGGGTGACGGCGCCACCCGACTGTTTCGCGAAGCCGTAGACCATGCTGAGTCCCAGACCGCTGCCGTGTCCGGTCCCTTTGGTCGTGAAGAACGGCTCGAACACGCGGGCCTGGACGTCGGGTGTCATGCCCGAACCGGAGTCCTGAATAGCCAGCGTCGCGTAGTGGCCGATCGCCAGATCGTCCTCGGTGCGCGGCGCCTGTGACACTTCGGTCTTGGACGTGCGAATCGTCAGCGTGCCGCCTTGCGGCATCGCGTCGCGCGCGTTCAACGCGACGTTGAGAATGGCCGCTTCGAGGGCCGCGGGATCTACCATCGCCACGCCCGCGTCGCGGCTTGCCGCCGTCGTAATCCGGATCCCGGCCCCGAGCGTTCGCGTCAACAGCCGCACGATGTTGTCGACCAGCGAGTTGATCGCGACCGGCTGGGGATTCAGTTGCCGACGGCGCGAGAAGGCCAGCAGATCGCCGGTGAGATCCTGGCCGTGCTTCGTCGCCCGCAGCGTCTCATCGATCAATTCGATCGTCGCATCGTCGACGTTCGGCAGCTTCATCCGCAGCAGCTCGAGGTTGCCGAGAATCACCATCAGGATGTTGTTGAAGTCATGCGCGATGCCTCCGGTGAGTTGCCCGACGGCTTCCAGCTTCTGCGAGCGAAACAACGCCGCGCGCGTCTGTTCCAGCGACTCCTGGGCGGCGCGCAGCTCGGTGATGTCGTGCGAAATGCCGTAGGTGCCAAGGATCTTCCCCGACTTGTCCCGGTAGACGCCCTTGGTGACGAGATAGGCCTGCGTCCCCGATGAGCTCGTCGCCACGCCTTCGAACGACATCGGCGCCCCGCCTTCGAGGACCTTGCGGTCGTCTTCCATGAAGCGCCGCGCCGTTTCTTCCGGATAGAGCTCCAGATCGTGCTTGCCGACGACCTCGGCGGGCGTGCGGCCGACGAACCGCGCCGCGGCCTGATTGACGAGCACGTAACATCCGTCGAGATTCTTGACGAAAATCGCATCCGGCGTCGCGTCGATGACCGCAAGCAGAATGTCGGAGGCGTTGGCAATGGATCGCATCGAGAGGTGCATCTTACGCCGGTTCGCCCGCGCGACATGATCCAGGTCGCGCCGAGCGTCCACAGCGCATGGGTGTCACTCCACGGCACATAACGTGCATCTTTCGGTTACTGATGAGGAACGGTGAAACCCCGGAAACAGAAGTCCGCCGGCGCACGGCGCTGCTCCTGGTCGACGTCATCAACGACATGGATTTCGACGGTTCCGAGTCGCTGGTGCGTTTTGCCGAGCCGATGGCGCGGCGGCTTCGTGAGCTCAAGCGACGGGCGCGGGCGGCGGGGATGCCGACCATTTACATCAACGACAATTTCGGCAAGTGGCGCTCCGATTTTCGCTCGCTGGTCAAGCACTGCGTCGAAGATGACGTGCCCGGACGGGCAGTCGCCACGTTATTGCAGCCGGACGCCGACGACTACTTCGTGCTGAAGCCCAAGCAGTCAGCCTTCTTCGGGACGACGCTCGACACGCTGTTGCGCAGCCTGGGCACCGAGGCCGTGATCCTCACGGGCATCGCCGGCGACAACTGTGTGCTGTTCAGCGCCAACGACGCCTACATGCGGGAATATCGGCTGTTCATTCCCGCCGATTGCGTCGCGTCGGAAAGCGAAGAGCAGAATGCGCGCGCGCTCGAGTTGATGGGACGCGTCTGCAAGGCCGACACGTCGGACTCGACGGCGCTCGATCTCGACGCCATGCCATGACCCAGCACCTCATTCAGATCCTGCTGCCGATCCACATGCGCGACAAGACGCCGGTGCCCGCCGAGATCTTCGCGCGGGTCCGCGCCGAGCTGACCGAGCGGTTTGGCGGTGTGACCGCGTACTCGCGCAGCCCCGCGACGGGATTGTG
>DASPNQ010000222.1:0-26382 GCA_035626435.1 Vicinamibacterales bacterium | reverse complement strand
CGCGCGCGGCCGCCGGGTCGGCCGCGGTGACGCGGACCGGATACAGGTGAAAGGCATGCCGCGACGCTGGCGGCTGCGCCGGCAGGCGCAGCGGCATCGACGCCAGCAGCGCCGCGTATCGCGCCGCCAGTGCGCGCCGGCGCTCGAGCCAGAGCGGTAACTTGCGCAGCTGCGACTCGCCCAACGCACACAGGATGTCGGGCAACCGATAGTTGAACCCGAGATCCACCATGTCGTACTCCCAGGTTCCCGCCTGCTCGCGCTGCCGGTGATCGGTCGTAATGCCATGGTTGCGCAGCAGCCGGACCCGCGCGGCCAGCGCCGGGTCGCTGCACGTCACCATGCCGCCTTCACCCGTGGTCATGTGCTTGACCGGATGGAGGCTGAACGCGGACAGATGTGCGATGCCGCCGACGCGGCGCCCGCCAAGTTCCGCTCCGAGCGCATGGCACGCATCCTCGATGAGAACCAGGCCATACCTGTCGCAAATCGCCAGCAGCGCATCGAGATCGCACGGCAGGCCGGCATAGTCGACGGCGACGATGGCTTTCGTGCGCGGGGTGATCAACGACGCCAGCGCCGACGTATCGATGGTCAGCGTGTCGTCACGAACGTCGGCGAACACCACGGTCGCCCCGGCATAGCGCACGCAGTTGGCGCTGGCTGCGAAGGTCAACGCCGGTACGATGACCTCGTCGCCGGGTCCGATGCGCGCGGCCAGCACGGACAGATGGAGCGCCGCGGTGCCGTTGCTGACCGCGACCGCGTGCGGCGCCTGCACGAATTTCGCGAACGCGGCCTCGAATCGATCGACCGCCGGGCCGGTGGTCAGCCAGTCGCCGCGCAGTACGGCGGCGACGGCGGCGATGTCGTCGTCCTCGATGACATGCCGGCCGTACGGAATGAACTCAGACATGCAGCTCGCTCGCAATCAGGTGTCTGAGCTCGTCGACGGTCAGGAAGCGCTCGTTGGTGCCGCTGTTGTAGCTGAAGCCATACTCGGACGGCCGTCCGACGTGGCTGCTGCTGGTGGCGGCAAACTCCGCCGGATCCCATTGTCGGGTCGATGGCAGGATCACGTAGTAGTCGTCGAACTCGATCGTAGCAATGGCGTCGGTGGCGGTGACCATTTCTTCATGCAGCTTTTCGCCGGGTCTGATGCCAATTTCCTCGATGCGCGCATCCGGCGCGACCGCCCGCGCGACGTCAGTGATTCGGTACGACGGGATCTTCGGCACGAACAGCTCGCCGCCCCACATCCGGTCGAGGGACGCGATCACGAAATCGACACCCTCCTGCAAGGTGATGTTGAACCGTGTCATGCGCCGGTCGGTGATCGGCAGCACACCCGAGGCTCGCTGCTGAACGAAGAATGGAATCACCGAGCCGCGGCTCCCCATCACGTTGCCGTAGCGCACCACTGAAAAGCTGATGTTGCGCTCGCCGCGATGATTGTTCGCTGCCACGAACAGCTTGTCGGAAGCCAGTTTGGTCGCGCCGTAGAGGTTGATGGGGGCCGCCGCCTTGTCGGTGCTGAGCGCGACCACACGCTTCACACTGTTCGCCAGCGCGGCATTGATCACGTTCTCGGCGCCCAGCACGTTCGTCTTGATCGCTTCGAACGGGTTGTACTCCGCGGCCGGCACCTGCTTCAAGGCCGCGGCGTGCACGACAACGTCGATGCCCTCCATGGCCTTGCGCAGCCGTGATTCGTCACGCACGTCCCCGATGAAGAACCGCAGCACGTCGGTCCGATCCGCGAACGGCGCCGCGTGAGACATCTCGTACTGCTTGAGTTCGTCGCGGCTGTAGATCACCAGCCGCTCGACCTGGAAGCGCTCCAAGACGGTGCTGGCGAATCGCCGGCCAAACGACCCGGTGCCGCCAGTGATGAGGATGCGCTTGCCGTTCAGGGAATACGATCGCATAGGTTATGGGTGTCCTCGATGTGTGGGCTGCGTGACATGATCGAAACTGCCTTCAGCCACGATCCGTCCGCTCTCCAGCTTGAACAGCTTGTCACAGGCCGCGACCGTCGACAGCCGATGCGCCACGATGATCAGCGTCTTGATGCCCTGCAGCCGCCGCACCGCCGCCATTACCCCTTGTTCGGTCGCTGCATCCAGCGAGCTGGTCGCTTCGTCCAGCACCAGGACCGGCGGATCGTGGTACAAGGCGCGCGCAATGCCGATCCGCTGCCGCTGACCGCCCGACAGCTGCACGCCCCGCTCGCCGACGGTGGTCTGCACGCCTGCCGGCAGCGATTGAACAAACTCGTCGAGTTGCGCGGCCGCCAGCGCGCGGCTGACGGCCGCGTCGTCAATCTGGTCCTCGGCCAGCCCGAAGGCGACGTTGCGCCGCAACGTGTCGTCGGTCAGAAAAATCGACTGCGGCACGTAGCCGATCTGCCGTTGCCAGCTAGGTAAATTGCGCTGAATGTCGATGCCGTCGACAGTGACGGCGCCCGTCGTCGGGGTCAGCAGGCCGAGCATGACGTCGACGAGCGTGCTCTTGCCGGCGCCGCTGCCGCCGACGACGCCGACCGCCGTGCCCCGCGGGATCGACAACGTCACGTCCGCCACAGCCGGTCGATGCGCGTTCGGATACCTGAAGGTGACGCCGGCCAATTCGATCGCGTCGCTCAAGGGCGGCAGCGGCGGCGCGGCCCCGACGTGCGCCGGCGTCTGGAACGCCGCCAACTCATCATGCACGGTGTCGAGAACCGGCTGGTAGTAGCGGAACGCTTGAAACGAATTCATGATCCGGATGATTGACGGCATCAGCCGGAACGTCGCGGCGCCGAACAAACCGAGGGTCGGCAGCAACGCGGCGACCTCGCGCCCCTGCCAGAGCATGATCGTAACCAGGATGCCGAGGCCGAGAATCGCCAGAAACTCCAGCCACAGCCGGGGGATCTGTTGCAACGTGGCCATGCGGCGCGCCACGCGCGCATAGGTCCGATTGTGGATTTCGTATTGATTGAGAAATTCTGCCTCGCGGCCCAGCATCTTCACGTCCTTGAGGCCGCCGAGTCCCTCCTGCACATGCTGGATCCGGTAACCGTCCGCCTGCTGGCGATACCTGCCCCACTCGATCAGGCGCCGGTGCGTGACCCGCTGAAACACCCACGCCGCCGAGCCGAGTGCAACGATGACAACCGACGTCCCCAGCGGTTCGGCGGAGATCAACAGGACACCAAGCGCGATCAACACGAACCCGTCGGTGATCATGCTGATCAGAGCCTGCACGACGTTGTTGAGAATGTTGGTTTCGGTGGTCACATTGCGCAGCAACTGCGCGGAGTTACGTTGCAGATGAAACGTCCAGGGCTGGTGGAGGTAGCCGGCAAACAGCCGCTGCGACACATCGGCGAGCAGATCGAATGAAAAGCGGGCCTGCTGCCAGGCTAAATAGCCAAGATAAACGGCTTTGAGTCCGTACACCGCCACCAGCGCCGCCATGACCAGGACGACGGCTTCGGCGACCGACTGATAGCCCATCAGGCCAATCCACCGTGACAGTGCAGGAATCGCCGATAAATCCTGATTGGTGAGCAGGCTGATCGCCGGCACCACCAACGCCACGCCGAGCGCTTCGAGACCCGTTCCGATCACCGTCTGCGCCAGCAGCACGCGGGCGGTCCGTCGCTGGCGATGCGGCACCAGCGACCAGAGCTTGCGGAGCTGGACAGGAGGTTTCATGAATCGAAGCGCGATGGCGTCTGGCTCTGCGTGGCTGGCCAGTCCGGCGGCATCGGGTTCGGCCAACTGGGGATCTTGCCAAATGACGGCAGCAGGGTCGCAAGAATACCGTAGATCCCCGCTTCGTCGCCGGCACGCGCCGCCTGGTACAACTGATCGATCGCCTCGTCCAAGGTGTCGGTCACACAGGCATCAGCGCCGACGACTTCGAGTACGTCCGGGTGAATCGTCGGACGCGTTTCCATGCCGGCATCAAATAACCGCTCATGCAGCTTTTCACCGGGCCGAATGCCGGTGAAAACGATTTCGATGTCCTCCGGGTTCAAACCCGACAGGCTGATCAGATCGCGCGCCAGATCGACGATGCGTACGGGTTCGCCCATGTCGAGGACGAACAACTCCCCGCCGCGTCCCGCTCCGGTAGCTTGCAGTACCAAGTGGACCGCCTCGGGAATGGTCATGAAATAGCGGGTCATCTCCGGGTGCGTCACGGTCAGCGGTCCGCCGCGCTCGATTTGCGCCTTGAACGTGTTGACGACCGAGCCGCGGCTGCCGAGGACGTTGCCGAAGCGAACGACCACGAACGCGCGGCCGCTGCGCTGCGCCGCCTGCCGAACGATCGCTTCGGCGATGCGCTTGCTGGCGCCCATGATGCTGGTTGGCGCCACCGCCTTGTCGGTCGAAATCAACACGAACCGGCCGACGCGCGTGCGCAACGATTCCTGCACCAGATTGCGCGTGCCGATGATGTTGTTGGTCACGGCCTCCTCCGGATTCTGCTCCATCAACGGCACGTGCTTGTGCGCGGCGGCGTGGATCACCAAATCCACCTTCCAGCGATCGAACACCGTGGCCAGGCGAGCGCGATCGCGGATGTCGGCGACGGCAACCGTGATGTGTAGGCCGGGGTAGGCGCGCCGCAGACGGGCCTCCGCTTCGAAGAGGCTGTTCTCTCCGTGCCCGAGGAGGATCACGTGGGCAGGTGCGAGGTTTGCGACCTGGCGCGACAACTCGTAGCCGATCGAACCGCCACCACCGGTGATCATTACCACCCGGCGGGCGATCATCCGGCCGATCTCGGCGCCGCCGACCACCGGCGACCGCCGCAGCAGATCCTCGATGTCGACAGTCCGGAGCCGGCTCACCGTCGCGCGGCCGCCAAGCAGCTCGAACAGCCCGGGAATCGTCTGCGCCGATACCGACGCGTCACGGCAACGATCAAGCAGCTGGCGTACGTCCGATCCTCGCGCGGTCGGCATCGCGATGACGACGTGCTCGATGTCGCGCTGCCGCACGACGTGCGGGAGGTCTCGCGTTGACCCGAGCACCGGCAAGCCGCTGATGTACTTCCCGATTTTGGTCACGTCGTCGTCGACGTAGCCCACCGGGTTCATCCCGAGTTGCGCGTTGCTGCGCAATTCACGCACCACCATGGTACCGGCGGCGCCGGCACCGGCGACCAGCACCCGCTTCGGCGTCGACCTGCCCGGTCCGCGACCGCCGAGCATCGACTTGTCGTAGGCGATGCGAATCACGACCCGCAGGCCGCCCAACATCGCGAGAGTAATCAACCAATCGTTGAACAGGACGACACGAGAGAAGCCGTGAGGGTAGGTGGTATGCCTCACCATGACGTACAGCGTCATCGCAATCGATGCCGCCGTAATCGCCAAGACCACCGTCGCCAGATCATGCACACTCGTGTATCGCCAATAGCGCCGATACATACCGGCGGCGATGAACAGCAATGGCTTGATGATCATCGCCGCGATGACGAAATCGCTGAACTCCTCCCGGTATTCGAGAAAGCCCCAGTCGAAGCGACCCAGATACGCCACCATGGCGATAATCGGGATCAGCGCAAGGTCAGCGACGAAGACGTAACGGTTTCTCACATCCGGCTCTCAGCGGTGGCCATCACGGCAGTACCCCTCGCATCCTCTGTACACGGAGACACCCAACGACGTGACACATCACCCTGCACGACCCGGCCGCGCGACGCGGTTGCGTAACGCCGTGCACACGCGGTCGACATCGTCGCGGGTCAGCTGCGGGTGCAGCGGCAACGAGATGACCCGCTCGCTGGCGCGCCGCGCCCTCGGACACGGCGGCTGGTCGGCGTACATCGGGTACATCGAATTATCGCGGTAGTGCACGCCGGGATAGATCTGCGCCTCGTTCAGCGCGACCATGACCTCGTCCCGATGGTCGACGAGCACCTGATACAGATGGCGGGCCGGCACGCACTCCGGCGCCATCGGCACGCTCGTGACGCCGGCAACGTCGGCCAGCCCTTCGTCGTACCACGATGCCAGCTGCCGGCGGTAGGCGTTGTCCTCTTCGAGATAACGGAGCGACACGCGGCCGATCCCCGCCATGATCGAGTTGCCGTGGTACTTGAAGCCGACATGCTCGACCGAATAGTGCCATTTGTAGGTGCTGTCGCTCTGCGTGCGCGCGAACGTGTCCTTGTCGATGCCGAGCCAGGTCCAGCGCCGCGCCCGGGCATCACTGTCGGCATCGGGGAAGCAGATCATCCCTCCGTCGGCCGTCGGCAGATTTTTCACGGCGTGAAAGCTGAACACGCTGACGTCGGCTTCGCCGCCGACGTGGCGCCCCGCCACACGCGTGCCGGACATGTGAGCGGCATCCAGAATCAGCTGCAACCCCCGATCGCGGCACAATCGGACGACTTCGGCGAGCCGTCCGGTATTGCCGCCCAGCCCGACGAAGATCACCGCGCGGGTTCGCGGCGTGATGCGCTGCTCGATGGACGCCGGGTCGAGGCACAGGTATTCATCGACGTCGGCAAAGACCGGCCGCAGCCGCTCGTACAGGATCACGTGGTTGCTCGACACGAAGGTCAGCGGCGTGCTGATCACCTCATCGCCATCGCTCCAGCCGTAGCGTTCCCTCAACAGGCGCACCGCGAGGTGCAGGCCTGAGGTCGCGGAATTCACGAAGTGCGCGTGCGGCAACCCGGTATGGCGGCACCATTCCGACTCGAACTGAAGCGTCTTGAAGCCGAGCCCGGTCCAGCCCTTCTCGAGACATTCACGTACTTCATTCAAACACTCGTCGACTCGGAACGTCGGGACGAATAATTGGATCGGTTTGATCATGTTCAGGCTGAAGGCGACACGAGACGGCGAAACTTGCGGGTGACCCGGCGAACTTGATGACGTACGCCTCGAGCGACCGTCGAAGACCACGGCGGCTCCGGAATCACCACCGGACGATACACCGCCCAAGGCGCGGCGTCGGCGATCACGCGGCCATACAGGGCGACCGTCTCGTCGGCCGCACGGGCCCAGGTCAGCGTTGCGCCGGCCGAGCGGATCTGCTGCACCTGCGCGACGGGATCGGCGAGCAACCCGCAGACCAGGTCGGTGAATGGGCCCACCGCCCACTGTTCCGCCGCACGCACGTGCGGCATCATTTCCTTCAGGGAGCCGAAACGCACGAACGCGCACGGCGTGCCGACCGCCGCCGCCTCGAAGGGTACCAGGCCAAACCCTTCACACGACGTCGGGTAGAGCACGACGTCTGCGTTTCGCAGCAGCTGTAGTTTCTGCGACGAAGACACTGCGCCGACGCGCTCGATGCGATCGCGCACTGAGGTCGCGGCGTCGAGCTCGTAGGCAAATGACGATCCCAGATCCAGATGATACCCGGCCAGCACCAGCCGTCCTGGATATCCGCGCGCGGCCATCTCCGCGAACACGCGCACGGCGAAATCACGGTTCTTGTGCGCGAAGTCGTTGCCGAGGACGAGGGCGTAAGGACCCGAGGGGTCCGCCGATTGTCGCGGTGGATCGATCGCCGCGGTGGACAGATGATCGGTGCCCAGCAGGATCGCCTGCACGGGCTGCGCCAGCCGATGCGCGAACTGCCGCTGCACGCGCGCGGCGATGGTACCGCTGATCGCCACGACTTGATCGGCGAGGCACAGGCGCCGATCGAACGCCGCGCGGTACTCGAACCAATGATCGTCGCTTTCGTGATAGGCGGCGTTGTCGTAGGCGATGAAGTCGAGGACGGTAATCACCACGCAATTGGCGATCCGGCGATAACGCTCCATCGATACGTCGTCACCGGGCTGATACGGACGGTGCAGAATGTCGAGCGTCGGCCGATCGCTCGACAGCGCGTCCGCCCAGCTGACGCCCGTGATCTTGGCGTGGCCGCGCAGAGCGTGCGGGATGCCTCCGCTGTCGGACAGCATGACGATGCGGAGGATCCGCGGGTGTTTCGCGACCTCCTTCAGCAGCGCCGTCACACACACCTGGGCACCCGACTCACCGCCCAACAGCCACGACGCGTCGATGCCGAGCGCGATGCCCCGATCGTCGGCACGTTCGGCAGCCGGTCCGACGATCGCTGGCACGACAGACGGCGGAGACAACGCTACCTGCGGCACTGGAGCGGCCGGATCGAGCAGCCACAGATGGCGCAGGTTGCGCCGCGATGCGGCTTGCAGGCACGCGACGAGATGGGCGCGCGCGGAGGTTCCGGAAAAACCAATCAGGTCGGCAATGCGGCCGTTGATGAAACACACCGGCAGCGCCGCGTGCGTCGCCTGCAACAGCGGCGTGAAGTCGCGCGACCATGATGAATCGGCAGCCGAGACCACCGACAGCGAGGCCACGTCGATCTCGCTGTCGAACAACCGTCGTGCGCCGTCGCTCCACGCAGCCAGAGCGGCGGGCGCGACGGCTTGGTCGGTCACCACCCACAGTGTCGGATCTCCGTCAACCCGTCGGACGTGTAGCGAATCCCCCGCGCTCATTGATCTCGCACCGGCACGTCTACGGATTCGAACTCTTCAGCCGCCCTCACGAGGGTGAGAGCGTAGACCGTGAACGCCCAATGCACCGCGACCAGCAACAGGGCTTGGACTGCCGGTTGACGCAGCGGGCGCGGTAGATGCGGCACGCCTTCGGTCACGAATCGCCGGTAGACGGTCACTGACTCCCAGCGAGCGCGCATCATCAACGAACCCGGCTGGCGCTTGTCGCCGACCCACAGTACCCCGCCGCGATCAGGATTGTCGGACGTCGCCATTACCGCAACGCGTGGCCGCTGTCGCGTACGGGATTCGGGACCGAGCAACTGCAGCTCGAGCGTGTACCACCGATCGTGAGACGAGCCATCGCGGATGACCGGCAGCGTCAGCCACAGTGGCCGATTGGCGGCAAGCCGCACCGATTCGTCACCGCGCGCGACGGGGACGAGCGGCGGCTCATCGCGGCTTCCGCGGTACAGCGTCCAGCGCACATTCCCCGATGCAGCAGCGTCGCTGACGACTTGCACCTCGACCTGTTTCAGGCCGTTACCCAACATCATGAACGCCTGTGAGACGGTCTGCCCTTCGGAGAATTCCTGCACTCGATATGGTTCTCGGCCGACAATTCGAAACGCCCCTTCCCGCTGGGCGAAGAGCACGTAAGCCTCGACAACGCCGGCAGCGATAACCACCGCGATCACCGCAAGACCGCCCCGGCTTCGGTGCGTCATGATGCGCGCGCCGGCTGGGTCACGGCCATGCCCCGCAGTGCCGTCGCCGCCCCGAACAAGGCCCAGACGATCAGGCTGATGCGATCGCTGCCGACGATGCCGCCGATGATGCTGTCGTAGTTCGCTCGGATCACTATGCCGACGATCGCGAACATCACCCCGAGCGCCACCAGCCTCACCCTCATCGCCGGCGCGGCCATCCAGCAGCCGCGGACCATCCAGCCGCACATCCACACGAAGCACACCAGCGACGGAATTCCGGTCTCGGCCGCCACCTGCAGGAATTGGTTGTGCGCATGAGTAGGCGTGCTGCCAATGCTGCCCCACCGCGGCAGATGCCGTTCACCGTAGCCGCCATCGGCCAGCGCGCCGAGATAGTTGCCCGGGCCTACCCCGATCCACGGATGATCGGCGGCGATGCGGACAGCAGTCACCCAGATCGGCATCCGGCCGGCTGTCAATGAGCTGATCGACCGCATCGATGTCGAGCTGTAGGCGAACGCGTACCAGGTGGCCAGCGGAATCGCCAGCAGCAACGCGACCCGAAGCCCCTTCCGCCAATGTGCTGAATTGGCGAACCAGATCGACGAGGCCAGCATCAGCACAGCGCAAAGCACTCCTGCGAGGATCGCGCTGCGCGAGCCGTTCAGAAAGGAGGCCGTCATCATGGTCAGCGCGAGTATCAGAGCCGCCGCGGCCGAGGTCCAGCGCGCTGGCGCCACCACCGCCGCCAGCACCAACGGCACGCCGATGACGAACAACACCCCAACCTGGTGGAGGCCATGCCACTGCGCGACGGTCGGCATCGAGCCAGGGCCGGCTTCGTTGTAGAGGAATCCCGTGCGCGTACGGTCGAACATGAGCTGCGCGGCCATCACAAGAATTGCCGCGCAGAGGAGCGCCGCGAAGTATGCGAGCCGGCGCGGTGTGCGCAATGCGTGCGCAATGCCGAGCGTCACGACGATCATCACCAGCGAGGAAGCGGCGGGGCGAAACAATTCCCACCACGGCAGCGCCGCCGTGCCGCTGACAGCCGGCCAACGCAGCACCGCCGCCGACAGCAGCACAAACCCGGCGTAGGCGAACATCGGCAGCGGCATCACCCGGGATGCGCCGGGCAGGGCGATCCAAGTAAGCGTCCCCGCGAGGCCGATCCACCACGCCTGCTGCAGCAGCGGTTGCGTGCCGCCGAAAAACACCTGCCAGGCGAGCCATACCAGCAGCGGCACGACTACGCAGTCGCCGATTCGCGCGGCGCCGGTACGAAACAGATCCAACGCGCCCGTCAGGATGGTCGCTCCCATCGATCCGAATACAGCCTGATGACGTCCGGCGTGGGTCCGTCGGCAACGACCTCGCCATGGTCGAGCAACAGCGTGCGATCGCAAAACGTCGGCAGCACGTCAAGGCTGTGGCTCGCGAACACGACGATGTTTGCGCGCTCCATCAACTCGTTCATGCGGCGCCGCGCGCTCTCGATGAAAGCGGCATCACCGGCGGCCATCACCTCGTCGAGCAGCAGAATCTGCGGATCGACCGCCGTCGACGTCGCAAACGCAAGTCGAACGTACATGCCGGTGGAGTAATGCCGCACGGGAATGTCCAGAAACTCGCCGAGGTTCGAAAAGGCGGCGATGTCGTCGATTTTCTCGTCGATCTCCTTCGGCGACATGCCCAAGAGCAGCGCGCGGGTCCGGATGTTTTCCCAGCCGGTCGCCTCCATTTCGAATCCGGTGACGAATTCGAACATCGGGCAGACGTGGCCTTCGGTCCGCACGATGCCACGCTGCGGAGGATAGATGCCGGCCATCACCTTCAACAGCGAGCTCTTGCCGGCGCCGTTGTGGCCAATCAGGCCCACCCGCTCGCCGGACCCGATCGACAACGTCACGTTTTTCAACGCCGTGACGGTGCGCGCCTCGGTGCGACGCCGGCGAATGCCATGCCGCAGCGCCGACTTGATGGTGTCGTGACGCTCGGCGCCGACCTGGAACTCGAGATGCACGTCTTGAAGCCTGATGTGAGGCATCTACGCAAGTCGCGCGAGTTGGCGCAGTCTCCGTGCTGACCGCGACGCCAGGGCGGCCGCCACCCATCCGCCACCCAACGCCCACCGCGGGAGACGGCGTGCCGGATGCGAATGGCGGGGCGCCGCAATCGCAGCCAGAACGGCATCGTTGTCGAGGCCGCCGAAGGTCGCTTCGCAATAGGCGGTGAGCCGGGCGACAATCGCGCGTCGGTTTGCCGCGGCGTCGGACAAGGCGTCGGTCCACGCCGCTTCGTTGTCCTCACACAGCAGCGCAATGCCGCGGTCATCCAATTCCCGGTACGGGGCGCTCTTCGACACCACCGGCGCCGCGCCGAGCGCATGTGCCGAAATGAGCGCGTGCGGGTTCTTGAACGCGTTGTTGCGCATGCCGTCCGCAGACACGTGAACCAGAATGTCGACGCCGTCCCGTGCCAGCGCAGAGAGCGCGCGCGAGTACGACGGGTCATACGGCGGCCGCTTGACGATCAAGCCGGCGGAGTCGGGCACCTCGCTGGTCACGCCCATCAGCGTCAGCGTGGTTGGCGTGTCGCGAGCGAGCTGCCGCACCGCCGGAACCACGAGGTGCAGCACCTTGTCGCGCAGGTGCTGGCCGCCAAAGAACGCAATCCGCAGACGCGGCGCTGCCCGCCGCACCGGCAGGGCCTGTGCCACAACTGTCGGCCGAAACACCGCGATGTCCGCGTGCAGCCGATGCTGCGCGAAGTATTCACGCAACGGTTCGGTCGCCACCAACACGCCGTCAAATCGGCGCAGCGCGCGCCTGACGGCGTCACGCGTGTAGCGGCGAACGTACCGCGCCGGCTCGCCGCCCTGCTCCCGCAGCACCATGAAGTTGTCGTCGATGAAGTAGTAGCAGGGCACGCCGGCGGCGCGTGCGCACCAGCCGACCTCCGCACACTCGAACAGCGCCCGGACGATGATCACGGCGGCCGCGCCGCCGATCAGGTCCGCCATGCGCGGCGCTCGCGGTGAAACGACGCGGATAGGCCGAGAGGAGCGACCCTCCATGTGACGAAAGAACAGCGTCGTTGTCGCATCGTCAGGGTGCAGTGACACTACCAGCACGTAATCACCGGGCGTCACAGCGCGAACACGATCCGCCGCTGAAAGCCCGCAATCACCGCCGCGGCACATATGGCGAGAACCACGATCACTCCGCCGACGGCGGCGTAGCTATGCCATCCGGCGGCAACGCCGTGCAGCAGCGGTTGCCGGACCACCTCCAGCAGGTGGTACATCGGATTGAGCTCGATCAATAGCGTCAGGTCACGGCGGTGACGCAGCAACGCCGCCGGAAAGATCACCGGCGTCACGTAGAACAGCACCTGCATGCCGACGGTCGCCATGTGTGCGACGTCGCGGAATCGTGCGTTGAGATGCGCGAAGATCGTAATCAGCAGCAGCGTCGTCGTCATCACCATCAGCAGACCCGGCACGGCAAGCAGCGTCGCCAGGGTCAGCGGCACCTGGTAGATGAGCGCGACAATCAGGAAGGCGCCCATCGTAATCAGCATGGTCGCGGTGATGCTGACGAAAGAGCGGAACACGTAAACGTAGATCGGCAGGCTGATCTGCTTGATGTAGCCTTCGGCATGGATGAACGCGTTGCCGCCGTCGACAATCGAGTTGGTCAGGTAGGTCCAGAGGATCATCCCGATTGTGAGGTACGGAATGAACTCGCGCGGTTGCTGCCCGAGTAGATTGGCGTAGATGAAGCCGATCGACAGCACCATCACGGCGAGGTTGACGAAAATCCACGCAGCGCCGATCGCCGATCGCCGGAACTTCAGCCGCACGTCCTGCATGCCGAGCCGAATCCAGATGTGCCACAGAGCAACCGAGCGGATGACGTCGCGCGTCGTGTCCCCGATCATGACCGCCCGCGCTGCGCGCTGACGCGTTGTTGCAGTCGCCTGCGCTGCAGCTCCCATGACACCAGCTGGCCGAACCCGACCAGATGCGCCCACCCCCGCTGCAGCACCGCGCCCAGCCCGTGCTCGCGAAGCACCGGTCCAACCTTGCCGCCCAGCCTCGCCGCAAACCGTGCCAGCCCGACGAGTTTCTCCGCCGACGCCACGCCTGCGGGCGCGGTGGCCGGCACGGCGACTGCAGCCGGCCTTGCACAGACTGTCCCGATCGCACGCAACCAGTCGCCGTCGGTCACCGCCTCGTTGAAGTGGGTGCGCGCGTGGTCACGGGCGCGCTGAGCAATGCCGCGTCGCAGCATCGTGTCGGTGATCAACCGCTCGAGCGCGCTCGTCCATTCGGCGTCGTCGTTCGTCACCAACAGGCCGGTGACTTCGTGCTGAACTGACGTGTTGTACACGATGGTATTTGAGTAGACGCCGGCGATGCCGCACGACGAGTACTCGCGGAATTTGTTGTTGCTCTTGCCGCGATGGAACTCATCGTCTGGCAGCGGCGCCAAACCGATGTCGAATCCTTCACGCGCAAACCTGGCAAAGAACTTGTCGTAATCGCGAATCAGCGGCAGCGATCGCACTTGCGGGTGGCTGGCGAGTCCCTCGTGCTTCGGACCCCAGATGGTCAGCTGCACCGTCGAGAACCTGTCGAGAACTGTTCTCAGCGGAGTCACCAGCATCTCACCGACCTGGTCCTGCGTCCGGCCCGTCGCATAGACCATCTTGATGATGCCGTCGTCGGTAGTCGGCAGCGACGCCGGCATCAAGCTCCAGTCCAGCGGTCCGCTGACCAGAGTGACCCGGTCGCTGTATTGCAGCAACTTGTCGCGGAGGGCGGGAGAATAAACGCGGACCACGTCCGCCTGCCGAATGCACGCGATCAGCTGGGCGCGCCGTGCCGGTTCCCGCAGATAGGCAAGTCCGGGAATGTTTTCAGGGACCGTCAGCAAGTCGTCGTCGATTTCATAAATCAGCGGCCGTCCAAGCTGTCGCGCCCAGTCGAGAATCACGCCGTACTGCGGGTCGATCGTGTGGCACAGCACCAGGACATCGGCGCGTTCAAGCGCCCGCCGCGTGACCAGATACTGCAGCGTCAGGTCGAGGACGATGCGGTGGTCCTGATGCAGCCGCAGCAGCGGCTTGGCGACGCCGATGATCGTCGACGGAAACAGGCTCGGCAGGACGGCGAGCACGCGCGGGCGACGCTCAGACATCCACGGGCTGTTGAGTACGTTCTGGAGCGATCGTCAACGCCACCGCAGCGGCTGCAAGCGCGTGAATCAGCGGCAACACGTGCGCGAGATAACGGCCGTCCGATTCAGCATGCGTCAGCGCGACGACCAGCGTCTGCGTGGCGATCGCCAGAACGAGCCACAACACCAACGGCACGCGTCGCAGCCGCCAAGTTGCAAACAGCGCGGCAGCATACACCGGCACCAGCCACACCACGATCACCGCGTTGTGCGGCAGCGAATAAAACGGCCGGACGTGCGCAAAATGAACGGCGACGCGCGCCGCCATCAACCGGATGGTGCTGAACGGATGATCGACGGCATAACGGATCGCGCTGCCGGCTTGACCGGCGGTCGTCGGTTCTGCCGGCGGCATCACAATGCGCCAGCCGTCGTAGTCCCAGATGGTCTGGCCGCGCTGGAGCATGGCCGCCGGTCCCACCGCCTGCAGGTTGCCGCTCATCGAGGGCGCGACCGTGACGACAACCAGCACCGACGCCAGCAACAGCGCGCCGATGCCGGCCATTCGCCGGCCGACCGTTCGCGCGCGCATCCACACGACGTAGGCAATTGCCGCGGGAATCGTGAACCACCCCTCCGGTCTGACCAAAGCCGCGGCGACGAGCACCGTCATCGCCGCGGCCACCGACGGGGCCCCGCGCCTGATTGCCGCGCGGTGCGTCGACCAGACGGCAATCGTGAACAGCGAGATGTAGAGCGAGTCGGCCAGGATGAACTGATGCCAGCGGTTCGTATCGAAATCGACGGCCACGAGCACCGCCGCCAGTCCGCCGGCCACCCGCCCCGCCAATGCCGCCGCCATGGCGTAAATCGCAGCGGCCGCCGCCGCTCCGGCTACCAGTTGCGCCGCAATCACGCCAGCCGGCCCTGTGCCCGCGGCTTCGGCTCCGGCAACCGCCCAGATGTACCCGCGATAGGAGGGTTGGCGGCCTTCCAGCGGGCGTCCATCACGAATCCGTTGCGCGCCATCCGTATACAGCGGCGTATCGCCGCCGTGCCTGACGCCGTTCATCGCCAGCGCGAGGCCATTGACTAGCAGGAACAGCGACACTGCCGCGACGACGTCGCGTCTCGCGCCGATTGCGATGACATCAGCCAATCTTGGAAAGCCGCCCGTCTGTTGTCGCGTACCGGCTGTGGCAGGCGACGCAGGTCACCGTGGCGGGTGACGCCGGCCCCGTCGCCAGCTTGACACCGCACTCGCAGACCCAGCCGCTGATGCGCCCAGGGTTGCCTGTCACCAGCGCGAAATCCGGCACGTCGCGCGTGATCACCGCGCCGGCACCGACGAACGCGAACGCGCCGATCGTGTTGCCGCAAACGATTGTCGAATTGGCGCCAAGACTGGCGCCACGCTTGACCAATGTCGTCTTGTATTCGTCCTTGCGGGCCACGTGGCTCCGCGGATTGATCACGTTCGTGAACACCATCGACGGCCCGCAGAACACGTCGTCTTCCAGGATGACGCCGGTGTAGACGGACACGTTGTTCTGGATCTTGACGTTGCTGCCGACGACTACGTGCGGCGCGATCACGACGTTCTGACCGATGTTGCAGCGCTCGCCGATACGCGCGCCGGTCATGATGTGGCAGAAGTGCCAGATCTTCGTGCCGGCGCCGATGCTGCAACCGTCGTCGACATAGGAGGACTCGTGAACGAAGACGTCGGTCATCGCCTGCCCACCATCGGGTGCGCCGACGACAACGGCGCCTCAATCGCCGCCGAGCGAATCTGCGCGGTCAATTCGACGGATGGCCGTGCCTCGGCAATTCCGAAGCCGCGGCCGGCCAGCACTTCTTGATACACGCGGGTATGCAGGTCGGTAAAGCCTTCGCTGAACTCGACCTCTTCCCCATCAACCGTGATGGATCGGAACGTGGTTTTGACGCCGGGTTGAGGCGCGAACGGCAAATCCTCGCGTTCGGTGGACAGGAACCACTCGACGTCGGCGCGTTCCAGCTGCAGGACACCGGCGGCACGCTGCCGCTCTCGCAGGTGCACGATCGAACGTGTGACCGGCCCGAACAGCCAGCTGACCAGATCGAAAAAGTGAATGCCGATATTCGTGACGATGCCGCCCGATCGCTCGTCGTGACCCTTCCACGACACGTGGTACCACCCGCCACGGGCGGTGATGTATGTCAGCCGAACGGCATGGCGGCGTGCCGGCTGCCGCAACAACCGCTCGCGCAGCGCGACCAGTTGCGGATGCACGCGCAACTGCAGGACGGTCCACACACGGCAGCCGGTCTCCTGCTCGAGCTCTTCGAGCGCGTCCAGGTTCCATGGGTTGATGACCAGCGGCTTCTCGCAAATCACGCTCGCGCCAACGCGGAGCGCGACGCGGATGTGCGCATCGTGCAGGTAATTCGGCGAACACACCGTCACGAAGTCGACGCGTCCGTCCGCGGGACCGCGACGCAGCTTTTCCAGGTGGCGGTCGAACCGCTCGAACTCGGTGAAGAACCGGCATTCGAACGCATATCGATCGAGGACGCCGACGGCGTCATGCGGGTCGACGGCGGCCACCAGGCGGTGGCCCGTTTCCTGAATCGCCTTCAAATGGCGCGGCGCGATATAGCCCGCCACGCCGGTAATCGCGAAGTTCTTGGGGTCGGTCATCGGGTCGTCACCAGCGCCTTGCGCATCACGTGCGCCACCGCGGGAGCCGTCACTCGAAGCGAGTAGCGGTCCTCGATCGTTTGGCGTCCGGCAGCGGCGAATCGCGCACGCAACGGCGCGTCCGTCAACAGGCGCTCGAGCTTGCTGCGCCATTCGTCCGGCGTCGTCGCCAGGAAACCGTTCTCGCCATCACGGATGATCTCGCGATTGACGCCGACCGCGGCGGCCACCACCGGCACGCCGCACGCCATGAACTGGATCGCCTTGAAACCGCACTTTCCGCGAGACCAGTCGTCGTCGCTCAGCGGATAAATGCCGACGTCGCAGGTGTTGAACAATTCGACCTCATGCTGCAGCGACCACGGCACGTCGATCGTGCGCACGCCCTCGAAGCGGACCGGCTTGCCGCCGCCGCTGACCTTGAGCGTGAACGGCAGGCGGGTGGCGACGTCGCTCAACAGGCCGTGCATCGCTTCGAGGTAGTGGTACGTCGTCGGACTGCCGATCCAGCCAACCACCAGTGGCCGCGAACCGTTCGGCTCGCGCGCGGCTCGCGGAACGAACCGGGTCGTATCAACGGCCGTCGGGACCACCGTCACGGCCGGGTTGAGGCGGCGAGCATAGTCGGCCAGATAATTGTTGCCGACGATGATTTGCGTGCTCAATGCCATGACCTTGTCGGCGCGGCGGCTGTCTTTGAGAAACGCAAGCGGCCGATTCGCTTCGCTGACGCTGGGCAGGAAGATCGCGTCGTCGAAATCCAAGACGATGGGGATGCCGCGCCTGGCGATGGCCTGTTCGATCCACGGCGGTCCGGCTGGAATCGCCTCGCGATACAGGAACACCAGTTGATATTTGTCGAGCTCGCCGAGCAATCGCGCGCGTCTGGCGACCAGGCCTGCGAACGCGATGCCCTTGCGGACGAAGCGGCCGCGGTTGTAGACGGTTCGGAAAAAACTCGTCGTGTAGAACGGCTTGATGTCGACGTCAAAACCCTGCTCGCGCAGGTGCGGCACGTACTGCGAAATCCGGAACCGGCATCCGGCCCCCTCTTCCGGAATCGGCGACAGCGCGAGCACCTTGACGCGGTCGTTCTGCATCAATCAGTCCTGCGCGACCGGCGGCCACAACGCGACCAGGATGGCGGCCGAAAGGGCAATCGCAGGAGGCGTCAGCCAAAGCCAACCGGGCGGCCGCTCACCGAGCCACACCAGCGCGACGCACGTGACCGCGGCGGCGATTACGGCGACGCTGATTGCCGAGCGCCTGTCCTCGACGGGGCAGGCTCGCCATTCCTGGGTCCACCGACGCGTCGACGCGGCCAGCCGAGACGATCCGCCAGCGCGCCACACGACGTTCACCATGGCGGCAAGGACGCCGAGAACCGCGCTCGATGCCAGAGCGTCGACGACGCGCGGATCGTCCTCGGCTCGGTGTTGCGTCATTGCGTCGCGATCCGTGGCGCGTCCAACGCGATGACGGTGCCACGAACCTCGTACCGCTCGCTGCGAAATACGAACGACCCGCCCAATCGTAGCGGAGCGTTCTGATACAGCCAGCTGTCGGCGCCGCGTTGTGCATAGATGGTGAGCCGCGCGTCACGCGCCGAGCCGCCGCCTTCAACGCTGTCGATGCGCGCGGTGAGCCCCAGCTCGTTGCGGAACTCACCATAGTCCTGGTCGCCCGCTTTCACGTGAGCTAGCACCTGCGGGTCACCCGCAAACCGGACGGTAGCGGGCACCGGCACCAGCGGATGGACGCTGCGCACCTGATCGATCTGGAACGGCACCTGCCGCGCAAACGGCATGTCGAAGAACAGTAACGTTGCCGGCTGCACCGAAAAACCGGTGACGCACTCCGGCTGCCCCTGCGCGGAGCGGATGAAGCATGACAGGCGGACCACGGCCGGCAGCATCTGCGCATTGTCGATCGGCACTTCGACGTGGTTTCCCGGCCTGACGAACACGCGTTGCAGCTGCGGCACAGGTTTGCCGACGTGTTCGACGACCCCGATGCCGGCAATTGTCATCCCCGCGGTGATGGTCGACGCCTGCTCGGCGGTGAGGTTGCCAAAGTTCCCGACGGCCGTCAGCTTCGCGGCCGGCAGGGCGGATGGCAGGATGGTCAATGCATTGGGAATCCGATCGCGTTCCTGCGAATTGTCAAACAGGATCGCGTCGTAGGTCCCGGGGGGGATATTCGTGAACCCGACGTAGGCGTCGGTGGTGTCGTTGAACTTGAAGGTCGACACCTGGTAGCGGCCGAACGACACCCGTAGATACGGCGCGAAGTTCGTACCGCGGACGCGCACCTCCATCTCGCGGTCATAAATGATAGTCGATGGCTCGATCGCCGTCAGCGTCGGCGTCGGCGCGCGATACAGGAGATAGGCGCCATACGCGATCGGGATGAGCCACAGCGCCAGCACCGCGATGATCGCGTCGAACACGTTGAACCGCCCGAACAGGCGGCCCCGTTCGTCAACTATAGCCATGTGCGTGAAGCCCTCCGATACTGCGAGCGGATCCGCGGCGGACCGCGAGATGCACTATTTGGTACAGACCGAGGCCGGCCAGCCACGCGATGTACGGAAAAATCAGCCCGCGATGGCGCACCAGGGTGCCGATATTGCCGCTCGAGACTGCGACGATGCTCGCACCGGCGAACGCGTGCGCGAGCAACAACGTCGTCAGCATCGCGTCGCGGCGAATCCCGCGATGAATGCCAATGACGACCAGCGCGAGCAGCAGCAGCCAGAACACCTGCTCTGGCAGATATGCCAGCATCGCGCGCGATTCGATGCGCCATGGCACGGGTTCCGTCACGTACGCGACATAGCAGCGAATCACGTACTGGATCACGTCATTCACCGGCATCGTGAAAATGGTGAGACCGTCGCGATAGTAATCGCCCCTGAGCGCCAGGTACGAGTAGCCAGGCGAGAGGACATGGCCGCTGTGGTAAAACGCCCCGGTCCGCAGCGCGCTCAGGATGGGCTCGTGGATCGCTGGGATCGATAGCGCCGCTACGACCACGGGTGGCAGCAACGCCACCGTTGCCAACAGCCATTTGGGCCGCGGCACGACGTAGCCGAAGAAGTATCCCGCGCCGACGCCGACGATCGGCACGATGCCGGCGCCTCGCCGGACGCTTTCGAGGGCCACCGTGCCGACGATCACGCCAGCCAGCCAACGCAGCCGCGCGGACCACTGCACCGCTCGCGCCGCCTGCAGCGCGCACACCAGCTCGAGCGCCGCAACCAGCGTGTACAGCGGTTCCTTGATCGCCGAAATCGACCACATGAAGAGGCTCGGCAAGAACAGCAGCACGGCTAGACCTGCGAAGGCCGAAATGCTCCCGTAGGCGGCGCGGACGAATCGGAACAACAGTACGACGCCGGTGATGTAGCACGCACTGTTGAACACATGAATGCCGTAGGGAGCCTTGCCGACAAGCGCCTGCAGCAGCGCCAGCACATACAGGTAACTCGATACGCCGACGTCCTCATAGGCATAGATCACGTCGGCCGGCGAGATCGGCACCCGCAGGCCGATATTGCGGAGCCACAGCGAGCGGTTCTTGAAGAACAATTCGTCGCCAAACAGGACTTCAAACGGACGCGCATCGCTCGCTGACAGGAACAGCACGGCGATGGCGAGCAGTCTCGACACGACCGCGAGCACCATCAACGCCACGAACCAGCGGCGCTCGTCCGGCGGGAGCTCGCGCGCCACCCATGCGCACATCGCGACGACCAGCGGTATGCAGATGACGGTGAGCGGCGACAGCGCATAGAGCGCGCCGGCGACGACGCCCGCGGCAACGGCCCCGATCAAGAGACGACGACGGCTCACGACGACGTCACCGCCTCGAATAATCGCTCGTAGCGTTGCGCCACGACCGCCGCCGAGTAGTGCTCGACTCGCGCCCGCGCGTCGGCGATCAGCCGCCCGCGCAGCTCGCCGTCGACCAGCAGCCGGGTAATGGCCGCGGCCACCGCTGTGGGTGATGCCTCGACCAGCAGGCCATTCCGTTCGTGCTCGATGATCTCGATCGTCCCCGGGGATGTAGTCGCCACGACCGGTGTCCCGCAGGCCATTGCCTCGACGAGCACGTTGCCAAAACCTTCGTAGGTGGATGTCAGGACGAATACGTTCGCGCGCGCGATGTACCGCCAGGGTTCAGGCTGAAATCCCCAGAAACGCACGCGGTGTTCGATACCCAGCTCCGCGGCGAGCCGCTGCAGCCGATCCCGCTCTGGCCCGTCGCCGAGAATCCAGACATGCGCGTCTTCGATCTGTGCGATCGCCTCCAGCAGCAGCGGATAGTTCTTGACGCCTGCCAGACGGCCGGCCGCCGCGACGATGGGCGCCGTTACGTCGGTCGCGATCGGCCGCGTCGCGGCATCGGTGATCGCGGCGACGTCGATCGGGTTGTGCAGGATCACCATCTGTTTGCGCGGCACTCCGTAACGGATCGCCAGATCGTCGGCGACGCCCTGCGACGTCACCACGACGGCGTCCGCGCGCTGGTAGAACAGCCGCGTCAGCATCGCGAACAGTTGTCGCCGGAGCGGCTGGCGCCAGGGAAAGTCGGGGTCTTCCAGGAAACCGCTCGTCGGCGTGCCCTGGTTGAAGATAACGCGGCCGTGACCGCCGGACAGCGCCGCGGCGATCGCCGTGATGAAGTAGCTGAGAAACGGCATCACGACATCCGGCCGGTTGTCGTGGAGGAACTGCGACAGTTCCAGCATCCGCGCGACCCATCCGCGCTTGCGCGCCACGACGACGCGCACGCCGGGCGCCACGCGATCCAGATAGACCGCACCCTCGCTGGTAAACAGATATAACGTGCGCTCGAATCGAGAGCCGTCCAAGGCGCTTAACACAGTGACGGCGACGCGTTCGGCACCGCCGCTCGTCAACGTCGGAATGACGAAACAGACTTTCACGGCGCGCCTGCGGGTAACGCCAGCTCGCGCCGCACCACCGCCATCATGTCGGCGGCCTGCTTCTCGAGCGTAAAGGTGCGAGCCGTCGCGTAGCCGCCCTGGATCAGAGTTCGACGTAACGCCGCATCGCTGACGATCCTCTGGACAGCATCCGCAATCGCCTCGGCCGACGACTCCGCGATCAACAGCCCGTTCGAGCCGTCGACGACCAGGCTGGCAATCCCCGATACGTTCGTGGTGATCACCGGCAGACCGTTTGCCATGGCTTCGAGCAGCACGCGCGGGATGCCTTCGCCAGGTTGGGTCGGCAGGATGAATACGTCGTAATCCCGATACAGCTGCATCAAACGGTCGAGCGGCACCGTCCCCAGCAGATTCACGCGGTCGACGACGCCCGACTGCCGCGCGTCCGCGTGAATCGCGGCGCGTTCCTCATCGCCAATCAAGCCAATCGTCGGACCGATAATGTCTATCGCGATATCGACACCGCGAGCACCCAGCAGGGCGATCGCACCGGGCAGCGTCCGTAACCCCTTTCGTGGATCGATTCGGCACACCGTCAACGCCTTGATGCGACCGGACGTGCGGACGTCGGTTCGAGTGGCAATGTCGGACTGACTCAGCGTGGTGGTTTTCGTTTCGACAACGCGCGCGCCGTGGCGCTCGTGCTTCTCCTTGAGAGCCGCGCCATTGGCAAACGTCAGCGCGCCCGCCGTCATTTTCCGCAGTGCCCGTTCTTCGAACGCCACGTACCAGCTGAACAAACGCTTCTTGACGCCGCGATACGGCAGGTGCGGCAGCAACGCTGCATAGTCACCGACGACCAGCAGGAAGACCGGCTTGCGTGCCGTCTTCGCTACCTTGAACGCGAAGTACGCCGCCGGAGTCGGCACGCGCAAGTGGATGACGTCACACTGCTCGACCCATGATTTCAGCCGCCTGTACACACGTGGCAGCATCGGATAAAACTGTCGAGGCCCCGGAAAGTACGGAAGCGGCGCCAGGCGAACGTTGCCGGCGCGGACGCGAGAACCCGCCGCTTGCGGGCGATCGAAGACCGGCACAGACAACACCACCTCGTCGAAATACGGCGCCAGCGAGTCGACGTAACGGGCGAATGAGCCCTCAGCCTCCCACAGACTGCCATCCGCCGCCTGCCAGAACGGCATGTGGTACAGGATGCCGAGCGTCACGCGACGTTCTTCGCGGCCAGCAGGCGATCGTAAAGGGCCGTGGTCGAAGCGATGAATCCGTCGACGCCGAATCGCGGCCGCACGAACGCGCGCGCCTGCTGCCCTAACCGCGCCCGCAACTCGTCATCAAACAGGATCCGAACCATGGCCGCGGCGAGTTCCGCGCCGTTGCCGGGCTCGACTAACACGCCGCTGACGCCGTCCTCGACGACTTCAGGGATGCCCGCGACACGCGATGCAATCACCGGAAGGCCGGCTCCCATCGCGAGGACCAGCGACAGCGGCAGGCCCTCCCAAAGCGACGGCATCACGAACATGTCGACGGCGTTCAGAATGTTGCCGAGATCGCGGCGGGCGCCGACAAACTGCACGCGCTGCGACAGACCCAACTGCTCCGCCCGCCTTCGTAACGCATCGCGTAAGTCACCGTCGCCAACGGCGATGACGTGCAGCGCGCTCAGCTCCGGCCGAGACGCGATCGCATCCAGGAGTACCCCGTGCGCCTTTTGTTCCGTCAGGCGCGCGATGATGCCCGCAACCGGAACGTCTGCCGGAACGCCAAGCTCGGCGCGCAGCTCCGCACGCGTGACCGTGGCGGCCAGCTGCGACCAGTCCACCGCGTTGTAGATCACCAGGACCTTTTCGGGATCAGCGTCGATTTGATCGATGTAGAAGTCACGGACCGATCCCGCCGAAGCGACGACGGCATCGGTGTGCCGCATCAGCCATTTTTCGGCGGCGCGATGCGCAAGCTGCTTCTTCTGGTAGACGTTGACTTCCGTGCCGATCACGATCGGCACGCGCGCGAGCATCGCCGCGAATCGGCCGTAGAGGCTCGCGGTCAGCAGAAAGGTATGGACGATGGTCGGCTGCCACTCCTGAATGCGATGCTGCAGACGCACCACGTCGAACGGCCGCAGGATCCCCGGTCGCAGGCCCAGCGATCGAAACGGGGTACCGGTGTTTTCGATCTCGGCGCCGATTGGACCGGGTTGATCGATGCACATGACGGCACGCTCGAATTCGGGCGGCAGATGGCGAACGAGATTCAGGATCATCTCCTCCGCCCCGCCTACCGCAAGGGTGTGCGCGAGATACATCACCCGCGCCCGCGGTGCGCTCACGATGCTGATGACCGGTAATGCGCAATGGTGTCGACAATCCCTTCGCGGAGGTGCCGCTTGGGCGCCCAGCCCAGTTCACGGCGTGCGCGCGACACGTCGGCGACGAAATCCCCCGTCTCAACCTGTTGCGCCAGTGCCGGCCAGGGCACATGCTGCACCCGGCCGGACCCGGCCAGGCGGACGATGTCGTTCGCCACGTCGATCATCGGGCTGCCGACACCGCTGCCGATGTTGTACGCCCGTCGGTTCGACCGGTCCGACGCCGCCATCGCCAGCAATCCATCGACGACATCGTCGACATGGACGTAGTCGCGTAACTGGCGGCCGTCGCCGTAAATCGCGAGGGGTTCATCGGCCAGCGCCAGTTGAATCAACCGGTTGATCACGCCGTAGGCGGTCCGTCCTTGGGGCTGGCCCGGCCCATACGGATTGGTGATCCGCGCGACTGCGTAGCGCAGCCCGAACAGATGCGAATACAGCTTCAGATATTCTTCGACGGTGCGTTTGTGCACTGCGTGAACGCACAGCGGTTCCGCGTGGTCGTCTTCCGATACCGGCAGCCGTCCGGCCTTGCCGTATTGGAGACGCGAGCCGGCAAAGATGACCTTCGCTCTCAGTCCGGTTGCGCGCACCGATTCGAGCAGCACGAGATTGCCGTTCAGATTGGCGTCGAGATCCAACCACGGATCTTCCATGCTGCGAACGGCGCCGGATTGGCCGGACAAGTTGAAGATGATGTCGTAGCCTTCGGCGAGCGTGGGAACCTGCTGCCGGTCGCGCACGTCGCCTTCGATCACGCGTGCGCCGGCGCGCTCGAACTCCACCGCCAGGTCGGCATGCCGCTCCCGTAACGGTGTGACGACGGTCACCGAGGCGGCCTGCGCGAGCAGCTTCGCGGTCAGGTTCGCGCCGATGAAACCGAAGCCGCCGATGACGCAGACGCGCTGCGTCGCGAGGAACGTCACGCAGCCTTTCGCGCGACACAGCGCGCATGCAAGTGCACGTCGGAGGCCATCCGATCGAGCGATTCGATCGCAAAACCGGCGGACAGGACTTTTGTGATCCACCGCTCGTCGGCATACAGGCCGGCGCCGACCAACCGATGGTGGAGAGGCGTAGTCACGAAAGCGGGCAGCGTGCGATTCACGAGCGATGCCAGACGGCGCGGCAGCGTCTGCGCGATCGATGTCGATTCAGGATGCACGGTGGTAAACGCGAACCGGCCGCCGGGCCTCAGCCAGCGATGCACGCGCTCGACGACCGAGCGATCGAGAGGCACGTGCTCGGCGAGAACGCCAATCGAGTACACGAGATCGAACCGCCCGGGTGGGAACGCGTGCGACATCACGTCCCCCTCGACCAGCGTGATTGGCGTCGACGCCAGCCGCTCCGCGTGGATCGGAGTGCGGGCGTGTTCGAGCATCGCTCGTGATGCGTCGAGTCCGGTGAGCGTCTTGACGCGGCGTAGCCCCCAGAAATAGCGGCCGGTGCCGCAGCCGAGGTCGAGAATGTCGATTGGTCGATCGAAACGATCGCACACCTCACCGAGCCAGTCGATGAGTCGCTGGTTCGAGTCGACGGTCGCGAGCTCGTCGTCACGATCGCGGTAGCGCCTGGCATAGTCCTCGTCGTACAGCGAAGCCGCCCGTTGCGCCCACTGGCCGCCGGTTCGATCAGTCGGCATCGAACAGGCGCTCGGCCGCCACGAACGTCACGCCCGGCGTACGCTCGGCATGATCGAGAAACCGCACCAGCACGTCCTTGAGCGTCGCGTCGACTTCCCAATAGTGAGTGGCGACGCAGAAATGACCGCCGGCCCGGCGGGCCTCCTCGAAGCCGCTTACCAAGTCGTCCAGCGTGGTGCCGGGAATCAGGCTGTGGCAGCCGAACTCCGCGTGATGGCGATAGCGCAGCACGTGCGGATAGATCATCCGGTCCGTCTTCGAGCGATTCGTGGCCGCCCGATACGACCGCACCCGCCACCAGTTGCCGAGCGTCCGCGGCTCCCACGGGCGCATCGAGGGGCGGAACGACAGAAACGACCCGAG
>DASPNQ010000221.1:0-13680 GCA_035626435.1 Vicinamibacterales bacterium | reverse complement strand
GCACTGGGCGTGGTGGCGATGGGGAATGCTTGGAGCGCTGTTCGGCCTTGCCATCGCGATTCGCGAGACGGTCACGTTTTTCCTCGCGTTCGTGCTGTTGTGGATTCCCTTTCTGTTCACTCCGCGTCTGTCGAAGCGCGGGTTCGGCGCGGCGGCGATGGTGATGATCGGCGCCTTCGTGACGATCGCGCCGCTGATCGTGCCCAAAGTGGCGAGCGAAACCGAGCGAGCCAAGCTGCGCCATCACTTCGACATCCTTTACCGTGGCGAGGCGGACCCGGTGCGGATGCGCGACGAAATCGTGCCGCCCCTGAGCAACCCCGATGCCGCACTCGAGCAGTTGCGCCAGTCCCCGGGTCTGGTTCTCGGCACCCTGGCGCGCGCGTGGGCGAGTAACTTCGCGGTGCAGTTCTTTGCGCAGCCGTACGGGGGTTTTGATCTCGTCTTTCTGCGCAAGGGCACCGCGTATTACTACGCGCTGTGGTTTTATGCGTACGCACTCGCACTCGCGGGCGCGGTCGTGCTGATCCGCCGCCTGCGAATCGATCCGCATGCGGCCGGCATCATGTTGATCCTCGGCCTGATTGCGTCGCGAACGCTGCCGCACTTGATTCTCGAATCGAACTATCGGCACCGCGTGCCGATCGAGCCGTTCTTGATCCTGCTGGCGGCAGTCGGTGTCGTGCGTGTTGTGGCGGCGGCTCGGCGCCCGGAGGCCGTGACACCGTGAGGGCGATCGGGCGGAAGAAGTATGTCGTCTTCGCGCTGCTGACGATGGTGTTGGTGTCGGCCGTCGGTGTGGTCACGCTTCTTGTGGCCGACCTGGTGTTGCACGCCCGGGCCGAGCGGTCGGCCGGAACGAATCGCTGGGGGTATCGCGGCCCCGTCGTCGGCGCGAAACAGCGCAACGAGGTCCGGATCGCCATGCTCGGCGGCAGCACGGTGTTTGGCTACGGCGTGATGTGGCACGAGTCGATCCCGGCATTGCTCGAACAGGCCCTCAACCGGCGTGCGCCTGAGCGCAAGTGGACCGTCATCAATCTTGGTTACAACACCGAAGGCGCGTATTCCTTCCTGCAGAATCTGCAGGACTTCTCCTATCTCGACTACGACCTTGTGGTGCTCTACGAGGGTTACAACGATCTGCTGGGTGATCTGAGTCCGAACCACGTCACGCCCCGCCAACAATCGCCGGTATTTCGAGCGACCGGGTATTTCCCGATCCTGCCGCTCTGGCTGGAGGAGCGCGCGCTGATGCTGCGGTCCGGCGGGCTGGCCGATGGCTACGAATCACGAATTGGGCAAGGCGAGCGCGCGGTATTCCGCCCATCACTGGCGGCGCGCGCGTCGGCATCCGCGTTGGAAGCGGCGGCGACGATCACCGCGACGCTGGAACGGCAATTCGATGGTGCCGCCGCCCGCGACTCGCACCGCGGCCGCGAGTCGGCCGCTGATGCCTCGTGCCCGCCGCCGTGGAGCGACTACTGCGAATCGCAGCGGCGAGCGATTCAATACGCGCTCGACCACGGCGACAAGGTGCTGGTCGTGTCGCAGCCGGACCTGGTGGGCGAGATTCCGCGCGCCCGACATCAGCAGCAGCAACAGGCGCTGGCCGCGATGATCGATTCGCAGTTCGGTAACACGACGCGGGTGGCGCGGTTCGCGCTCGGGAACAGAGTCGACCTTGCGAGTGGCGAGGTCACATTCGATCAAATGCACTTGAACGTCGACGGCAACCGGATTGTCGCTGACGCGCTGGCGGAGCCGGTGCGCCGGCTCTGGTCGACACCGTGATGTCGCGATGCCGGTGACGTGGGGTTGATGGCCGTGGCAAATCACCGCACGCGATGACGGCATTGTGGACGGCGCTGATGCTGCTCGCGGTGCTGTGGCCGTCGAAAGCTGCCGGCCCTCTCGATGGTGCGCCGCTGGACGCGGCGCCAGACGCGCTGATCATCGGGCTGGTGATCCCCGCGCTGTGGTGTCTGCATCGCCGCGCCGTGACCGAGTACGTGCCGCGCTTTGCGATCATCGCGCTGCTCGGGTGGAAAGCGGCCACCGGCGTGACGATGACGCAGCAGGGATTGTGCGTTGCGATGTCAGCCGGCGAGCCGTTGTCGGGCATCAATCAGGGCGTGCCGATCGAAGAACCGTCCGGAGCGTTGCGCAGCTGGGATGTCCGTGCCGATTGGCGGGCTCCCGAGCCACAGTGCACCGCGATCGTGACGAGACGGTTGCGGGAGCAGCGGGAGTTCCCGGCATGGTTTCTCAACGTCACGTCGCAGCTGAAGGGATCGAAAGACGTGCTGCTGCACGCCACCGGAGTCGTCTCTGTCGGCGGTAATCCCTCGCCGGTAGATGTGCGGATGACGCTGGTCGGGGACACGTGGAGCTTCGACCCGACGCTCAACGGCGCGTCGATTTGGGCGGCGGGACTCGTCACGACATCGCAGCCGAACGCGATCGATCGGATCGCCGGAGCGTGGGCGTGGATGGTCACGGCCGCCCTGGTGGTCGTTCTGGTGGGCAGCTTGGCATGGCATTCCTGGAAAGCATTGACGGTTGCGCCGGCGATGGCGATTGCGTCAGCAGTGTTGGCGAGCGTGACTGCCGTAATGGCATCGCTTCCGAACGCTGCCGTTCAAAGACTGGCCGCTCTACTGCTGTTTGCGGCGGTCGTGTTCCCGACGCCGTCGCACTTGCGTAATCGGCGAGGTGCATTCCTGCTGATTGGCATTCCCTGGCTCGCCTTCATCGCGGTGTTGTCGCTGTCGCAAATCGGCCGCTTCACGCTGTACTCGTACGACGACTGGCTCGCGTACCAAGTCGCGTCGCATCGGATCTACTTCCAGGGCTATTGGCTTGAAGGTGGCAACGAGGTGTTCGACTTCCAACCGTTGTACCGGTGGATGACGGGCGCGCTTCACCTGGTCTTCGGCGATTCGAGCGTCGGCGAGTTGTATTGGGACGCCGGGTGCATCCTGGTCGGCGCACTGCTCGCGTTTCAGCTGGCACGCGGGCTTGCCGGGTTCCGCTTTGCCCTGGCGGCCGCGGCGGCAACTATCGCCACGATGACCGTCGGCACGCCGTGGTACTTCCTGGGACGCGGCTTGTCGGAGATTGCCGCGGCGGGTTGGGGATTCGCGGCAATGTTCCTGCTGTTGCGCGGGCGGCGTGGTTCGCCGGCGTGGGCAGTGGCGGCAGGCGCCGCTGCGACGTTGATGTTTTACACGCGGCTGAATCACCTGTTATTCGCGCTGTTCCTGCCGGTCTTCCTGTTGCCGACCCGCACGTCAATGACGTGGTCGCGGCTTGCGCCCGCACTCGCGCGGATCCGTCTGCGAGCAGCGGCCGGATTCATTGCCGCTTTTGCAGCCGGTGTGTGCGGATTCGCGCTGCGCACCTGGCATTACACCGGTGTCTTCAGCCTGTTCCATGGCACGAGTCTTCGACATAACGACACGGGTTTGCGTCCATGGACGTTGTTCGAGGCCGGCGTATGGTCGCGCGTCTCGCATAGCCTGCTGACCACGGTATTCATGAACGAACCACCCCGGCCGGACCCGCGAGCATTCGTGGCGGCTGGCGGCGCAGGCGTTGCGGCCCTCGCGTTGTTATGGCGGCGCTTTGCCGCGGGCATCCCCGCCATCGCGGTGATCGCCGCCGCCGGCGGAACCCTTGGCGCTTTCTTCGCTCACGCGCACGGCTATCCGGGCCGCTTTACGATCCACTTGCTGCCGTTCGCCAGCGTGCTGGTCATGACGGGCGCGTCGACGCTGCTGCACCTTCGAGCTCGGCGGCCGATCGCATGAGCATGCTCGGTTGGAGGACGGCCTGGGCGCATTTCATCGCCACGGCGGTGGTGCTGGCAGTTGTGCTGTGGGCCGTCCCCGATCCGTCGCCCACCGACGAGCACAACATGCAGCGGATCGGCCAGCAGGTGCTGATCGCCGGCTGTGACGATCTCAATTGCTTCCGCATTCTCGTGCCGGCGATCGTCGAGTCGTTCCCTGGTCCGGTACTCGAACGCTGGCGCTGGTATGCAGTGATCGGCAACGCCGCCGGTGCCGTCGTTACGGCGGAACTCGCGTTGGCGTTTGGTCTGTCGCGTCATGCCGCCCTGCTGACGTTGTGGCTGTCGGCGCTCGGCTTCGGGAGCATGTCGACGGTCTACCACCCGTACACCGCAGACTCGATGATGTTCCTGCTCTGTCCGCTGATCACGTTGCTGCTGGTGCGCGGCCACTTGTGGTGGGCGGCCGCGCTGGCGGCGGTCGGCATCTTTGGCAAAGAGGTTGCCGCCGCTCCGCTGTTCATTGCGGCCATCGCGCATGGCCTTATGAGGCAATGGCGCGATGCGGGTCGCACCCTGACCGCCGCGCTGGCGGTGACCGCGATTTGGGTGTCATGGCAGCTGGCCTTGATGTCGCTGTTCCAGTACGGCTATGGGCCCAACCCGTCCGTCGACATCTTCGGTGGCGGGTATCTTCGCTACTGGCTCGAACATGCGGGTTGGCGAAATGCGGCGGTCGGCATGTTTGTCGAGTTCGGCGCCGTCTGGATTCTGGCGGCGTACGGGGTGACGCTGGCGCCGCCCACATTGCGCGCGTTCGCAATCGGAGCGGTGCCTGCGGCGTTGGCGCTTGCCTACGTGCAGATTCCCGATCGCGCACTGTGGAACTTCTACCATCTCTGGTTGCCGCTCGCGTCGTTGGTGCTCGTCTCGCTGCGATCGTTTGCCGGATGGTGCTTTGCAGCGATGTTCGGGGTGGCGAACGTTCGCGTGGCGGCGCAGGTGATGGCAGTTCCGCCGATACGCATACCGATCGCCGTCACGGTGGTGATCGCCGTCGTCGCGATCGTCGCGACGTGGCGCGGCCAACGTCAACTGACCGCCCGCTCGGTGCACGCGTGAAACAGTTCGCCGTATTCGCCGCGCTCGCCGTCGCGCTTGGCGCTATCGCATGGGCGGCACCGCCGCTGGGCGACACCTCCGACCGCAATCAATACGAGCAGTTTGCCGCCGAGATCATCGTGCCGAACTGCGATCTGCTGCATTGCTTCCGTGTCCTGGTCCCGTGGACGCTCGGTCGGCTGCCTGGCGACTCTCTTTTCAAATGGAAGGCTTACGCGGTGATCTGCAATGCCGCGGCGGGCGCGGCGGTGTTGCTGTTGTGCCAGGCCTGGCGGCTGCCTCGCCGTGTCGGCCAGATCGCCGCAGCCGCGACGGCCCTCGGCTTCGGATCGATGTACACGCTCTACGATACGTTTACTTCGGATCCGCTGATGTTCCTCGCGGGGCCGCTGTTGCTGTGGTTGTTTGCGATTGAGCGTCCGATGTTCGCCGGCGTGGGCAGCTGCGTGATGATCCTCGCGAAGGAGTTTGCGCTGGTCCCGGCATACGTCCATGCCGTGGTGCAATGGTGGCATGGCCATCGACGCGAGGCCTTACGCGCCGCCGCGATCGCGCTCCTGGCCTTGGCGGTCTGGGGCGGCCTGCAGTTATGGCTGCGAACCGCGTACGGCTATCATTTTGGCGCGACGCAATCTGCGCAGCCTTTGCGCGGTGGCTACCTGTGGCATTGGTACGAGCAGACACCTGGCCGCGTCGCGATTGCCGCGATGCTCGCCGAGTTTGGCGTGTTGTGGCTGCTGGCACCCGCCGGCTGGCGGTTCGCGCCGCCGATTCTGAAACACGTCGCGATCGCGCTGGTGCCGCCCGTCGCCGCGTTTCTCTACGTGCAGCAGCCCGATCGCGCACTCTGGAACTTCCATTTCGTGGTGACGCCGCTTGCGGCGCTGGTCCTCGCTCGGGTTCCGGTAGTGTTGATGGTGATGACGATGAGCGCGTTCACGATCACCAATCTGCGGGTCGGCGCCCAGTTGCCTTTCGTGCCCCCATCGAGCGCATCGCTCGCGGTATCGATGGTGCTCGGCGTCGCCTGTTGCGCGTGGTCGTGGCGCCACCCGCGCGCGGCGGTCGCATAGCCGGATTCAAAAGCCCGACGCAATGAAAAAGAAACAGAAACCGTTCTTCCAGGAGCGCTCGTTCGGAATATCCGTCGGCACCGTGCTGCTGTTAATTGCGGGCGCGCTGGTGTGGCGCGGCCGGATTACCGCAGCCGAGATCACCGCCGGCATCGGCGCCGTGCTGCTGGTGCTGGGACTCGTCAAACCCGCGCTGCTGAAATATCCAAGCGCGGCGTGGTGGAAAATGGCAATGGTCCTCGGCCACATCAACGCGCGCGTCATCCTGACGATTGCGTTCGCGCTCATGTTGACGCCGATGGGCCTGCTGTGGCGGCTGCTCGGCAAGGATCCGCTGGCGCGCAAACGTAAGCACTGGCACGGCTGGTCGCCGGCGCCCGACCGGTTTCGCAACCCCGATCACTTCAACCGGATGTACTAGAGGTAGTTCATGGCCAAGAGTCGCGTCCTCGCAGAGTTCTGGCAGTTCCTGAAGCAGGAAAAGAAATATTGGCTGATGCCAATCGTCATCGTCTTCCTGCTGTTCGGCCTGCTGATCGTGTTCTCGCAGTCGAGCGCCGTCGCGCCGTTCATCTACACGTTGTTCTAAGTTGGCGATTCGCATCCTCGGCCTGTCGGCCTACTACCACGACTCGGCGGCCTGTCTCGTCGAAGACGGCCGCATTGTCGCGGCAGCGCAGGAGGAGCGCTTCACTCGCAAGAAACACGACGCCGCGTTCCCCGAGAAGGCGGTCGAGTACTGCTTGCGGGAAGCCGGCATCACCGCGTCCCAGCTCGATTACGTCGGCTTTTACGAGAAGCCGCTGATCAAGTTCTCGCGTCTGCTGGAGACCTACGTCGCATCGGCGCCGCGCGGCTGGCGCTCCTATCTCATGGCGATGCCGCTGTGGCTCGGCGACAAATTGTGGATGGCGGATAACATCGCAGACGCGATCGACGGCTACGAAGGGGAAGTGCTGTTCGGCGAGCACCACGAATCCCACGCCGCATCGGCATTCTATCCGTCGCCGTTTGAAGAGGCGGCGGTGGTGACGATGGACGGCGTCGGCGAGTGGGCGACCTCGTCGATCGGGGTCGGCCGCGGCAATTCGCTGGAGATTATCCACGAGCTGCGTTTTCCGCACTCGCTGGGCCTGCTCTATTCGGCGTTCACGTATTTCGCCGGCTTCAAGGTCAATTCCGGCGAGTACAAGGTGATGGGCCTCGCGCCGTACGGCGAACCGAAATACGTCAAGACCATCAAAGACCACGTCGTCGAAATCAAGGACGACGGCAGCCTGTGGATGAACCAGGAATTTTTCACGTACGCGCATGGCCTGACCATGACCGGCTCGCGGATGGAGCAGTTGCTCGGCGGTCCGGCGCGGCAACCCGAGAGCCGGCTGACGCAGCGCGAAATGGACCTGGCGCGGTCGATTCAGGACATCACCGAAGAAGTGATGTTGAAGATGACGGCGTTCGCCCATCGCGAAACCGGCATGCGCGACCTGTGCCTGGCAGGCGGCGTCGCGCTGAACTGCGTCGGTAATGGCCGCATTCTGCGCGAGGGTCCGTTCGATCAGATTTGGATCCAACCGGCGGCCGGTGACGCCGGCGGCGCGCTCGGGGTCGCGACGAGCATCTGGCACAAGCATCTCGGCCAGCCGCGGCAGAGCCCCGAATCGGCCGGCTCATGGGAGCGGCCATCCGCCGCGAAACCGCCGGCGGTGCCCAAGTACGCCGACGGCATGAGCGGCTCCTATCTCGGACCGCGCTACAGCGATGCCGAAATCAAGGCGGCGATTGACGACGGCCGCTGGGTCGCGACGCGCGTCGACGATGCGGCGTTGGCGGATACGGTTGCGGGCTACCTCGCATCCGAGCGGGTCGTCGGGCTGATGCAGGGCCGTATGGAATTCGGTCCGCGCGCGCTCGGCGGCCGCTCGATCATCGGCGACGCACGCTCACCGAAGATGCAGTCGGTGATGAACGTCAAGATCAAGTTCCGCGAGTCATTCCGCCCGTTCGCGCCGGCGGTGCTTCGCGAGCACGTCGGCGAATGGTTCGAGCTCGACGGCGACAGCCCGTACATGCTGCTGGTCGCCGACGTCCGCAAGGAGCGAAGGCTGCCGGTGCCTGCCGAAGCCGAGGCGCTGTGGGGCATCGAGAAGTTGAACGTGCCGCGTTCGACGGTGCCGGCCATCACGCACGTCGACTACTCCGCGCGTATCCAGACCGTCAGGCGGGAGACCAGCCCGCTGTACTACGACATCATCGCCGCGTTTCACCGGCGAACCGGCTGCCCGGTGATCATCAACACCTCCTTCAACGTGCGCGGCGAGCCGATCGTCTGCACGCCGGCGGACGCCTACCGCTGTTTCATGCGCAGCGACATGGATGTGCTGGTAATCGAGAACTACATCCTGCACAAAGCCGATCAGCCGAAGCGCGAAGAAGACGAATCCTGGAAGAAGGAATTTGTCCTCGACTGATACCGGCGGCGCACGACGGGCGAAAGTCCTCACCGACAAACCGGAGCGCATGTCGTTCGCGGCGTACTTCGAACTGCTGATGAACCTGACGCGGCGCGAAGTCAAGGGCCGCTACTCGCAATCGCTGTTCGGCGCCGGGTGGGCGATTGCGCAGCCACTGGCGATGATGGCGGTGTTCACGCTGGTATTCGCGCGGCTGGGCCAGATGCCGTCCGGGGGAGCGCCGTACCCGTTGTTTGCTTTCGCGGCGCTGGTGCCCTGGTTCTTCTTCTCCAACTCGGTCAACTCCGGAACGATGAGCCTGGTGACCTACCGCAACATCGTCACCAAGACGTACTTTCCACGTGAGATCGTACCGATCGCGCAAGTCGGTTCGCGCCTCGTCGATCTCGCGGCCGCCTCGGGGCTGTTCGCGCTGCTGTTGCTTTATTACAACGTCCAGATCGGCCCATGGGCGGCAATGGTGCCGGTATTTCTCGTTCTGCTAATCCTGTTCACGCTGGGAACCACGCTGGCGACGTCGGCGATCAACGTGTTCTACCGCGACGTCAGCCCGGTCGTGCAGATCGGCTTGCAGTTGTGGTTGTACCTGACCCCCGTCGCATACCCGCTGTCTGCAGTGCCACCTGAATATCGGCCGTACTTTCTGGCAAATCCGCTGACCGGCGTGGTCGAAGGCTTGCGGTCGGTGCTGGTGTTCGGCCGGGCGCCGGAGTGGGACGTCATGATCGTCTCGGCGTCGTTGATCGTCGCGATCTTCGCCGGCGCGATGCTGTTGTTCAAGAACACCGACAAGTATTTCGCGGACGTTATTTAGACAGGCAGACAGGCAGACAGGCAGACAGGCAGACAGGCCAGACAGGCAGACAGTGTCAACGGCCATTCAACTCGAGCATGTAACCAAGCGCTACCGCACCGGACGCTCGCGTACGGTCGTCGACCTCGTGGCGGGCTCGCTCGATTCGCTGCGAGGTAAGACTGACGAAGTGCACAGCGCCACGCGCGGGACGATGAGCTCGACGATTCATGCGCTTCGCGACGTGTCGTTCACCGTCCCTGAAGGCGCCGGCGTGGGCATCATCGGCCGCAACGGTGCCGGCAAGACGACGTTGCTGAAGCTGATCTCGCGCGTGACCTGGCCGACGACCGGGAAGGTGCGCGTTGCCGGTCACGTCGTGTCGCTGATCGAGCTTGGCGCCGGATTCCACCCCGAGCTGACCGGCCGCGAAAATGTTTACCTCGGCGCCGGCCTGTTCGGGCTGACCCGCCGTGAGATCGACCGGCAGTTCGACGCGATCGTCCACTTTGCCGACGTCGAACGGCTGATCGATACGCCGATGAAGCGTTACTCGTCAGGGCTCTACGCCAGGCTTGGCTTCAGCGTCGCGATTCACAGCAATCCGGACATCGTTCTCGTCGACGAAGTCCTGTCGGTCGGCGACGCCGCGTTTCGGCGGCGCGCCCTCGAAGCGCTGCGCGGGTTGATCAGCGGCGGCAAGACGGTGCTCTTCATCTCCCATGACATGTGGAACGTGCGCCGGTTGTGCAGCCAGATTCTGTGGATGGAGGAAGGGCAGGTGCGCGCGTATGGCGATGCCGGCGACATCGCCGAGCGCTACATGAACGAAGTCAACCTGCAGGCGCTTGCCAACCAGAGCACCGCGCTGCAAAGCCATCGCGGCGGCACCGGCGAAGTGCGCTACGAGACCGTCGAGACGCTCGCCGCGTCGGGGCTGCCCGCCGCGCTGTTCACGCAAGACGATGCCCTGCTCGTCCGCGCGACGTATCGCGCCGACACAACCGTCGATCGGCCGGTCTTTCAAGTCGCCATCGTCGACGTCGATACCGGTGTCGTCGTGACGACGGCAAGTTCGGCGGGACGCGATACCCATCGGACAGTGAGCGGCCGCGGCGAAGTCGACATTCGATTCGGCCACCTGCCATTGCGCCCTCGGCAGTACGTACTGCGCCTGTCGATCACGGACGGCGACCATCTCGCGTCGTACGACATCGTTACGGCCGGCCCGCGATTCGCGGTGACGGGACATGGCGGCGGCGTTGACAGCCTCGCCGATGAGCAGGACGGCCTGGTCACCATTCCCTTCGACGTCGAACATCGCCCGCACGCGCCGATCGCGAATTGACCACGAGTTGAAAAGCCAGCCCGGACGCGCGATCTTCATTTCGGTGCCGCACGGCACGAGCGCCGGCAACATGCTGCGCGCCGGCGGGCTGCTGGACCGGGTGCTCGACGCCGATCCCGCGTTGCGCGTCGTCCTGCTGTCGCCGATGTCGCGCGATGCCGCATTCGTCCGCGAGTTCGCACGCGATCGTGTCGAGCTCGTCGATCAGCCGGCGCACGTGCCGCACGGACTGGAAGCACGTCTGCTGGCGATCGTGCAGGCCTCGTACTTGAGCCGCGGCCAGACGGCTTCGGTGCGGATCCGCCTTGAAGAGGCGCGGGCCAACGGCATCATCCGCGGCATGGGCATCAAGGCGGCGATCGGACGCGTGCTGGTCGAGCCGTTCACGCGCAACCGATCGCGCTACGCAGTCGCCGACCGGCTGGTCTCGCATCCCGAGATGGAGCGGCTCTTCGACACGCATCAGCCGATGCTCGTGATTGCCGCCAACCCCGGACTGGTGTTTTCGGAAGTGCCGATGTTGCGGACGGCGCGGCGGCGCGGCGTGTTCAGTATGGCGATCGACCCCAGCTGGGACAACTTCACCAACAAGCTGGTGCCGGTCCGTCACGTCGATCGTCTCGTGGTGTGGAACGACATCATGAAAGAGCAGGCGATGACGCTCCACGGCTACCGCGCCGAGATGATCCGCGTCGCCGGCGCGCCACAGTTCGATGCCCACTTCCGCGCGCAGAACCGATCGACGCGCGACGAATTCTTCCGCCGCATTGGCGCGGATCCGGCGCGCCCGCTGATCGCGCTGACGACGACGCCGCGATCGTTGTACGCGCATCACGACCATGTGTTGCGCGCGCTGGTGCCGGCGATTCGCGGCGGCGCTCTCGCCGGCGCTCAAGTCCTGGTGCGGCTGCACCCGCGCGACGAGGTCGGCGCCTACCAGGAGTTCATGGGTCTCGGGGACGTGATCATCGAGAAGCCGTTTCGCGACACCGTAAAGGTCGCAGACGGGCTGGCCATCGACGTGATGCCCGAACATCAGCGGCATCTCGGCGACACGATGTGCTACGCCGACGTCGTGGTCAACGTCGCGTCGACCATCACCATCGAGGCGTGCATTTTCGATACGCCGGTGGTCAACATCTGCTTCGACGGACCGGGCGAGACGCCGTATGTGAAATCGGCGCGGCGCTACTACTCGTTCACGCATTACGTGAACATCACGTCCCGCGGCGCGGTGCGCGTCGCCACGTCACCCGGCGAAATGGTGACGATGGTCGCAAATTATCTGGCCGATCCGGGGCTCGACGCGGCCGGCAGAAAGCAGGTCGTGCTCGATCAATGCCGCTTCACCGACGGCCGGTCGGCCGAGCGCGTCATCGGGTTCGTCCTCGACGAAATCGGCGCCGTGGCGAGGCGCGCCGCCGCGTGAGGATCTGCCATGTGGCGCCGGAGCTGTTGCCGGTGCCGCCGACCAGGGGCGGGGCGATCGAGCGGTGGATTCGCGATGCAGCCGGCCGCCTGGCGCGGCGTGGCCACGACGTGCACGTCATCTCCAGGGACCATGGCGACGGCGCACGATCGTTGATCCATGCCGGCGTTCATTACCACTTCGTCACGATTCCAGAAGCGTTGGACAGCGGATTGCCGGCCGGGGTGGCGCGCGGCGTCTGGTATTACTCGCGGGTGCGGGCACTGCTCGCGGATGTTCGGCCGGAGGTCGTCCATCACCACAGCCGGCCCGTCGGCTTGTGGCTGTGCCGAGGCCGCTGGCGGTCGGTGATTTCGTTGCACAGCATGGACTACGGCTGGGGATTCGGGTATCGCGGTTGGGATCGGCCGTTGTTCGGTCGCGGCCTCGCCGCGGCGAACAAGATCCTGTGCGTGTCCGAATTCATCCGCCGCCACGCCGTCGAGCGATATCCCGCGATCGCCGATCGCGCCACGACCGTTTACAACGGCGTCGACGGCGAAGTATTTACTCCCGCGGAACGGGCCGACACCGACAACTCGTTAGTCCTCTACGTCGGCCGCGTCGAGGAGCGCAAGGGCGTCCATGTGCTCGTCGACGCCTTCGAACGCATCATCTCGGCGCGCGTGCCGCAAGCCCGCCTGCGCATCCTCGGACCGGCGTCGTACTGGCAACGCGGCGACAACGGCTACTACGACACGCTTACTCGCCGCTGTGCGGCCAATCCCCGCATCGAGCTGCGCGGTCCGACGTATGACGATGCGGAACTCGCCAGTATCTACAGAAGCGCGGCGGTCGCGGTGGTGCCGTCGACGTTCCCGGAAGCGCTGGGTCTGACGTCGCTGGAGGCCCAGGCCAGCGGTGTGCCGGTCGTCGTGTCAGATGCCGGCGGGTTACCGGAGACCGTGTCGGCCGGCCGCAGCGGTCTCGTGTTCGAGAATCGACACGCGGAGCAGTTGGCGGAAGCCGCCACCGGCATCCTGCTCAATGGCGAGCGCCGCCGCGACATGGCCGCGGCTGCACGCGACTGGGTGATGGCGACCTTTTCCTGGGATGTCATTGCGGCACGGCTCGAAGCCGAGTATCGGAGCGTGCACGCGTGAAAGTCGCGCTGCGGGACGACGACACGTCGTATTTCACGGATCCGGCGCGTCTCGACGCCATCTATCACGACGTATGGGACCGTGTTCCGGTCTGTCTTGCCGTCATACCGCACGCCATGGGGTTCGCCGACAAGGCGATCCCAGAGCGGTACTGGCAGTCGCATCGCGCCTATCCGCTCGAGGAGAACGCCGAGCTCGTATCGCGGCTCAAGGCGCTGCATGCCGCCGGCCGGATCACGCTCGCGCAGCATGGCTTCACGCACGAGGATTTTCCGGACGGCCACGAGTTTCAGGCGGCCCCGGATCTGGAATCGCGGTTGGTGCGCGGCCAGTCTTATCTCGAGCACGTCGTCGGCGCCAGGATCCGAATCTTCGTGCCGCCGCACAACGCGTTGTCGAAGCGCGGCCTGCGTGCCGTCGGTGCGGCGGGGTTGAATCTGCTCGGGTCGTTTCTGTCGTTCCGCCCGTCGATGCGCCCGTGGGACGTCCGCACGCCCGCGAACTGG
>DASPNQ010000220.1:0-2893 GCA_035626435.1 Vicinamibacterales bacterium | reverse complement strand
CGAACGTTGTCGACGCCGGTGTGGGTGGCCGCGTCGATTTCGAGCACGTCGATGTCACGGCCTTCGGCGATTTCGATGCAGGCGTCGCAGACCCCGCAGGGCTCGGCGGTCGGTCCCTTGGCGCAGCTCAACGCACGCGCCAGGATGCGTGCGGTGGTCGTCTTGCCGCAGCCGCGCGGTCCGGAAAACACGAACGCCTGCGCGATGCGCTTGCTCTTCAGCGCATTCTTCAACGTGCGCGTCACCGCTTGCTGGCCGAGGACGTCTTCGAACTTCTGGGGGCGCCACTTGCGCGCCAGGACTTGATACATGAAAGGAGTCGGCGACTGTTGAGTGAAGAACGACCCGGAGGTCCTCAGCACATCACGGATGCGACTTAGCGCTGCTGCCTTCCGGCCCTGACGCGATTCGCCGCCCTGAGATTGCCGAGGTTCCGGGTCGCCTCCTAGTTTGACACAGTTTGGCAGGTGTGCGGTCGCCAAAGCCGCACACCCGCGCACACTTCCGCACACCGGTCGGCCACGGCTAAGTCCTTTGTTCACATCGCTTGATTCGCGCACCCTCCGGGCATCGCCCTTGCTAATCGATATGAAAACCAATGATCCCCTTTCCGCCCGCCGATCGCGGCCAAACGGAGCTGTTCGGCGAACCGGACCGTCTTGCACTCCTCAGCCTCGCTGCGCACATCATCGTCATCGACGATGAAGTGGCCAACGTGCGGATGCTCAAGCGCATGCTCGAGGCGGCTGGGTTTCACACGGTGACCGGTCTCACCGATGCGAGGCAGCTGCACGCGCTGGTCGTCCAGGCGCCGCCCGACCTGGTCATCACCGACCTGCACATGCCGGACCTCGACGGTTTTGCGGTGCTCGACGTCCTGACGCCGCTGATCAACCAAGAACGGCTCCCCGTGCTGGTCGTCACCGGCGACAGCTCTCGCGATGCGCGGCAGCAGGCGCTGACACGCGGCGCCAAGGATTACGTGACCAAGCCGTTCGACATAATCGAAGTACTGCTGCGTGTTCGCAATCTGCTCGAAACCCGGATGCTGTTCCAGGATCTGCGCAAGCAGAACCGGACCTTGCTCGAATCCGCGTCAGGACGCACGCGCGAGCTCGAATCGACGCGTATCGAAATGATCGAACGGCTGGCGCTGGCGGCTGAGTGCCGTGACGAACAGACCAGCGATCACAACCAACGCGTCGGCTTGTTGTCGGCGCGCCTCGCGGAATCGATCGGCTGGACGGCAGAGGACGCCGATTTGCTGCGGCGCGCCGCGGCGCTGCATGACATCGGCAAGATCGGCATTCCTGATGCGTTGCTGCGCAAGCCCGGCGGGCTCACCGAGGGGGAACTGCGAGTGATGCGCACGCACACGTCGATCGGCGCCCGCATCGTCGGCGGCAGCCACGTTCCGCTGCTCCAGCTCGCCGAGGCGGTGGCGATGTCACATCACGAGCGCTGGGACGGCACCGGCTACCCGCGGGGTCTGGCCGGCAGCGATATTCCGATTGCCGGACGCATCGTCGCGGTCGCCGACGCGTTCGACGCGATGACCAACAATCGACCGTACAGGCCGGCGCGTCCGCTGGTCGCCGCGCTGGCGACGCTTCGCGAGCTGCGTGACTGCCATTACGAGGCGCGGCTGGTCGACGCGCTCGACGCCATTGTCGCGGATGACGCATGGCCGCCTGACGCCGCCGGTCCCGACGGCAGAAACGCGGAACACGACACTTGTGCGGGACCGGCTTTCAGCGAGCCGCCCGCTCAGCGTCAGGCTGTCAGCAACCTGGCCGCCAGCTGCTCATAAGCATCGACAGCCCGCAGCAACTCGTCGATCGCGACGTGCTCGCGATCGGTGTGCGCCACGTGGATCGAGCCCGGCCCCAACAATAGCGGCGTGCCCCAGTTCGACAGGAACGGGACATCGCTGAAATACGAGAAGACAGCCGTCTCGAAGCCGTCGACGGTATGCATGCGGACGGCGGGCAATTCGAGGATCTCTTCGACGTCGACCCGGCCGGCCAGCGCGTTCTTCAATCGCTCGCGCAATGCGTCGTGATCGCCGACGGTGCGAAAAAACACCTCCGCTTCCGCATGTGGGGGAACGACGTTCGGTGTGACACCACCGTTGATCAGCCCGACCGTGTAGTGCGTCGTGCCCAGCAACGGATCGGACGGCCACGCCGTCTGTCGAAGCGCGATCAGGCAGTCGAGCAGCTTTTCGATCGCGGACTCACCGAGCTCGGGGTACCCCGAATGCGCGGCTTTCCCCGCCGCCGTCAATCGCACGCGGAAGCAGCCTCGCGTTGCCGCGCCCAATCGCAAGTCCGTCGGCTCGCCGTTGATCAAGAAGCGCGTCTTCGAGGCAATGCGGTTGGCGGCCTTGGCGCCATCGCTGCCTCGCTCTTCGCCGGCCACGAACAATAGACCCACACGGGTTTCGCCCTTCGCGCGCAGCCGCTCCGCCGCCGCCAGCTGCGCTGCCAGAATGCCTTTCGCATCACAAGCGCCACGGCCGAACAGCCGGCCGTCTTCAATACGGCTTCGGAAAAACGGTGGGACGCAATCGAAGTGGGTCGAGAAAACCACTTCGGGCTCGCCGACCGCCGCAATGACGTTGGTCCGGGAGCTGGGAGCCGGCAGCCGGGAACCGGCCGCGGTAAGCAGCTCCAACGGTTGTTCGAGTACTGAATATCCACGGTCGCGGAGGTAGTTCGCCAGGCAGCGTGCGACCTCGCCTTCATTGCCGGTCGTCGACTCGATGTCAATCAACTGCCGTGCGAACTCGACGACGTCGATCGAGTGCGGTTCCCGGTTCCCGGTTCGCTGTTCCGGGCTCCCCGCTCACGGTTCCCCGCTCCCGGCTCCCGGTCCTACCGAATCCACTGCT
>DASPNQ010000219.1:0-20393 GCA_035626435.1 Vicinamibacterales bacterium | reverse complement strand
GGCGTGTAAACGTCAATGCGTGGGATTCCGCGAGGCATGCGGTATTTCGCGCCATCATGGTGGCGGTGATCTGCCGCAAGCTCGCGTCAACTGTTGTCGTGAACGTGCGTTGGCACTGTCCTTCTTGATTGACGGTGACGTTTCGCGGGTGGCTGACTGAGCCGCTCAGCGGCTGCACGTCCGGGATTACCTGTGGCACCGTCGGCCACGACGGGTCGTAGTCCTGCTCCCACCGGCCAAACAGCGTGCCCGACTGCTGAACGATCACGAGCCGATACGTAATAGGGCACGTCCGGGTCGTGTCGGAACATGTGATACGCGGAGTGACCCACGTGCCGCTCAGCGAGTCGACCGTCACCGGCTGTGTTCTGGTCATCTCGCCGGTACTGCCAACGGCTTTCAGCGTCACGTTAAATGTGCCGGCCGAAGGATAGGAATGCGTAATGCTCGGACCCGTCGCCGTGGTGCCGTCCCCCAAGTCCCAGGTGTAGCTCGCACCAGCAGGACCACCGTTCGCGGTGAATGAGAACAGCGTAACGTCGCGAATGCCGGTTCCGCCCGGCACCACCGTGATCGTCGCTGCCGGAACCGCCGGCGCCTCCGCTTCACGGGCCCCAAGCACCGCTGCTGCCGCGCCGGCGGCAACGCCGCCGACAATCGCGGTGGTCGCGCCGGTCGACACGCCGCCCCCGCCAGTACTGGCCGCCGCGCCGGTCAGATTCGCCGCTTGCGCCGCCGTCAGCACGTTTGTCTGAGTAATGGTTGCGGCGAGCGTCTGCCCGTGCAGCGCGGCGGTGACGTTGATTTGCACTGCCCCGGTCGCGACGGGATTCAGGCCCGCAGCGATCGCCTGGCCGGCCGCGTTTGTCGCAACCGTGAAGGTTGACGCGCCACCAGCAAACGCGGCGGTACCGCTGCCCGTAATCGCGAAGGTAACGGGCACTCCAGCCACGGGCAGATTATTGTGATCGCGAACCTCGACGAGAGGGGCGACAGCCGCTCGAAGTTGCACGATATTGACGGCATCTTCGCCTTCAACGACGACGATACGCGCGCCTGCATGCGGCGGCGGTGGTCGCGATTGCGCTACTGCCTCAAAGTTGTTGACAACAAGAGGCAATAACGAAGTCGTGACGAGCGCGACGGCGCGCATCGAACGGGTCAAATTGAGCATTCGCAAGGGCTGCAGAGCTTAACACATCGCACTATTGACTGCCCGATCGTGTCACGTAACAGCAGCGGAGCCAGGCATGGCGAAACCGGCGCGGCGCGAAGTGACTCGCGGTATCGGGCGCTCCCACCAGGATCCACCCATTCGGGATCGCAGGCGTTGACGGCCCACGGATACGGCGACGCGACCCGGTCTCGCACAACACGGCATAATGACTCCATCACTGACCTGGAGGCCGTGCGGGATGCATCGCGTTAATGTGGCAAACCTGCCCCTACGGGGCAGTTCACGCAATTTTGTCGGTGCCGAACACGGCGGCGTCGGCATCTCGGTGTTCCTCTTCCATGGTTCGCTTGGCAGCGGGCCGGGCCCGCACCGACATCCCTACGACGAGGTGCAGTTCATCCAGCAGGGGCGCGGCGTATGGACGGGCAGGAGTTCGAGGCGGGTGCAGGAGATGTACTGGTGATCAAGGCGGGCGAAGTTCATGGCTTCCGCTGCACCGAGGCGCCCCTCGTGCAAGTCGACGTGCACCTCAGTCGGACTTTCATCCAGGAGAATCTGTGAAGACGATGGGCACATCAGCTATCGTGGACGCGCGTCCGTGACCCAGTGAACATTCTCGGCATCTCAGCGCTCGACAAGGAAAGTACCGCCACGGTGATTCGCGACGGGGTCGTCGTCGCGAGCGTGTCCGAAGAGCGGCTGACACGCGTCAAGCAACAATCGGGCTTTCCTGCGCGCGCGGTCCAGTCTGTACTGGCGTTGTCGGGCCTGGTGGCATCGCAGATCGATCGCGTCGCCTACCCTTTTTTCGAGCACTGGCACGAACTCCGGCTGCTGGGCGCGAACGCGATTCACGACATGGGGCGGGTTGGCGAGAAGGTGCGCCACCGCGGCGTGACGCATGCGCTGCGGCATTACGCGGCGCTCGGTAAAACACTGCACGGCTTCCACGGCAAGCTCTCGCATGCCGACCGCGAGCTGGCCCGCGGGCTGCGCGACCTTGGACTGACCGATCGGTTGTGCCGCTACGATCACCAGCTGTGTCACGCCGCCAGCGCGTATTTCACGTCGGGCTTCGACCGCTGCCTTGTCATCACACTGGACTGGTACGGCAGCGGCAAGGCCGGCTCGATTTATCTCGGGCAGGCCGGCAAACTCGAGCTCGTCGCCTCGATTCCTTTTCCGAACTCGGTCGGCATCCTCTACTCGAGCGTGACCGCGGCACTCGGTTTCGTGCCCGACCGTCATGAGGGCAAAATCGTGGGGCTGGCAGCGTACGGAGACGCCGCACGCGTCGCGCCCGCGGTGATGTCGCGTTTCGCCGAGCGCGTCGACGGCTATGACTTTCTCGATCCGCTCGACTCGACAAATGTCGACGAGATCGCCACGACGCATTCGCGTGAAGACGTGTCGGCGGGTCATCAGCGCGCCCTCGAGCTCGTCGTGCTGCGGACGATCCGCCATTACCTGAAGGTGTTGCGGGTATCCGACATTGCGGCGGCAGGCGGCGTGTTCGCCAACGTCAAGATGAACCAGCGGATCGTCGAGATGCCCGAAGTAACAGGCCTGTTCGTGCATCCGGCGATGAGCGACATGGGCACCGGCACCGGCGCCGCCATGGTCGCCGCGATCGAAGCCGGCGATCTGCGGGAGCCGTCGCCGATACAGTCGGTTTTTCTGGGGCCGTCGTACGACGACCGCGCCATCGAGAGCGCGCTGGCCGGCTCGGGGTTTCGCTATTCGAAGATGCACGACGTCGCCGGCACGATCGCGGGCCTGATCGCCGACAACCGCCTGGTGGGGCGTTTCACGGGACGCATGGAGTACGGGCCGCGCGCGCTGGGCAATCGCTCGGTCCTAGCCAACGCCTTCAAGCCGACGGTCACCGAGGCGTTGAACCAGCGGCTGCAGCGCAACGACTTCATGCCCTTCGCACCGGCGACGCTCGAACGCGCGGCGACCCGCTGCTACCACGAGAGCCGGAAAGTCCTGCACACGGCGCGATTCATGACCGTCTGCTTGCCGTGCACCGACGTCATGAAGGAGCTCAGCCCGGCGGCCGTCCACGTCGACGGCACGGCGCGTCCTCAGTTCGTGTCGGAGGAATCAAACGCCGACCTCTTCGCCATCCTCGAAGAGGTCGAGAAACGCACCGGTGCGCCCTCGGTGATCAACACCAGCTTCAACATCCACGAGGAGCCGATCGTCTGCTCGCCGGCCGATGCGATTCGCGCGTTCCACGACGGCCGTCTCGATTACCTTGCGCTTGAATCATTTCTGGTGGAGCCGCATGAGTGAAGCTACGCGGTTCTCGCGCACGGCCGGACGCCAGGTGAAGCGGGCTATCGCCGCAGGGTTGGAGCTCTCCGGCATCGTCCGCCGGTCGCGGGCGGATCGTCAGCAGGAGCTCGCGGTCCTCATGTATCACGGCGTCGTTCATGATTTACGCGGCCCTGCCGCGTACGGCGATCTCTTCGTTTCTGCACGGGACTTCGCGCGCCATCTCGACCATCTCAAACGCTACTACCACCCTGTGTCACTCGCCGCCATCGTTGACGCGCTGGCGACGAGTACGCCATTCCCAGCCCGCGCCGTGGCGGTGACGATCGACGACGGCTATGAGAACACGCTGAAGGTCGCGCTGCCGCTGCTGGCGGAGGCTGGCGTTCCGGCAACTGTGTTCGTGTCGACGGATTTGATCGGCACACCGCGCTATTTCTGGTTCGACGGGCTTCGCCTCCTCGTCCACCGGGCGTGGGAATCGCAGACGGCGTTCGATCTCGGATCGGGGATCCAGGTACCCGCCGCGTCTCCGTCACGGCAGGAAACCCAATGGATGTCGCTGTGCGGACGGATTCTCGATCTCCCGCTTTTGGCACGCACCGCCGTGCAGGGTGGCATCGACCGGCTGATCGAGCGAGAGGGTGTGCTCGGACGATTCCCTGAGTTCGCGCTGACGACCTGGGACGATCTACGAGCCGCCGTTGCCGGCGGCATTCTGTCGGTCGGCTCGCACGCCGTGGCTCACGAGGATCTCAGCGCGCTGACGCTTCCGGAGCAGACCGCGATCTTGCGAGTGTCGCGCGAACGCATCGAGCAGGAACTCGGCCTGGCGTGCACGACAATCGCGTATCCATACGGTCGGTGGAATCGCGATTCGCCGATCGCCGCGCGCGACGCAGGTTATCGATGCGGCATGACGGTGGAACCCGGCTTCAACGCCGTCACCGACAACGCGTTTGGCCTGAAGCGAATCATGGTCGGCGACAAAGGCGACTTGACGATCCTTTCGTCGCGTCTGTCCGGCAGCTGGCAACGACTGAAGTTCCGATGATTCACGCCGGCATCGACATCGTCGTGTTCTGAAGCACGCCGCTATCGAGCGCCGGCGGTCCGGAGCAGTGCCGCGATTCGGGTGAATGCAGGTTCGCGGCCAAGGTAGTTGACCTGACGCTGGCCCTCGGCAATCGACAACGCCGTGGTCTGGCGTTCGTCCGCGTAATGGACGTTGGCGCCGGCGTCGATGAGAACGCGAGCCGCGTCGACGGATCCCTCCAGCGCGGCGGCCATCAACGGTGTCTGGTGCGTGTAGAAGAACTTCTCTCCGCGATTGACATCGGCGCCCGCGCGAATGAGGAGGGCGACGATCTCCGCGTGGTCGTGTTCGATGGCGACGAACAGCGGCGGTTTCGCATATTGTTGCGACCCGCGAAAATTGAGATCGGCTCCCGCGCCGATCAGCATAGTCACCGCGGCGAGGTCGCCCCGCCGCGCCGCGTCGATCAGTTGTCGCCCGAGGGTCTCCCGATCGGCGGTGGTTACGGTCGCGCCCCGTTTGAGCAGCAGGTCCCGCATCGCGCCGTCGTTGGCATCGAGCGCCGCATCGGCCGCGGTCCAGTCGGCGACGCGCGCGTCGGGCGACACGCCAAGATCCAGCAGTCGGCGAGCCAGGTCGGATTGGCCCGTCGTTGCCGCGGCGACGAGCGCGCGGCGCTTGTCTTCATCCCCCGCTGTCGCCAGCGCCCGATCAAACGCCGCGACATCGCCACGCGCCGCCGACTCGGTCAACGGATGCGCCCGCCGGCCATCCTCGGTAGCGCCGGCGGCCCGAAGAATCCGCGCCGTCTGCCGGTAGACGTCCGCATCGGGCGATGATTCGCGCATCAGCCTGGTGACCAGTCCGAGCGCAGTCTGCTGCTTTGCGGGCCGCTGATTGACGTCCGCTCCTCCGCGAATCAACATCCGGACGATGCGAGGATGACGCACGGCGCTCGTCAGCGGCCGATCCCCAAATTGACCGACGAGGTTTGGATCCGCCGCCGCCTCGAGCAGCGCCGCCACGATGTCCCCCCGTCCCATGATCGACGCCATTAGCAACGGCGCGGTGTCGGTCCCTCCGAAGTCGGGATCGGCGCGGCCGCGGATCAGGATCATCGCCATTGCATCCTTGCGATTGCGGATCGCCGCCGACAGCAACGAGGCGCCGCCTGGTGTCGACGTCGAGGGATTGCCGCCCGATCGCAACAGCGCTTCAACGGCCTGGAGGTCGTCTTTCTCAAATGCCGCCACCAGTTCGCCCTCACGCAGGTCAAGGCGATTGCCGCCGGCCGCCACGAGCGCCTCGACGGCAGGGGCTGAACGACCTTCTTCGTGGGCAATACGGACTGCGGACCATCGCTTGCGATCGCGCTCGTTGACACGCGCACCGTGGGCAATCAGCAATTCGATCAACGGCACGTTGCCCGCTGACGCCGCCTGCATCAGCGGCGTCCGCGCGAGGTTGTCGCCGGTCGCATTCACATCGGCGCCGGCGGCGAGCAGCGCCTTCACCCCCGCCAGCGATGGCGCGCGGCGCGCCAGCATCAAGGCCGTGCGCTGCAGGCGATCACGCGCATCAACCGTCACACCCGCGCGCAGAAGCTGCTCGACCACATTCTGGGACCCGGCTGCGGCGGCCATGCCGAGCAGCGCCGCGGCATAGTGCGGGTCCGCCAACAACTGTGCGCCCAGCCGCCGCACCGCAGCTCCATCGTCCGATGCGATCGCGGCAACGATCTCCAGCTCGCGCGATTCGCCGACGACACGGCTCAAATCCTGTACCGCGTCGATCGGAATGCGCGTCGCCTCGTCACGGCCGCTCGCGACCGCAGCGAGCATGATTTGCCTGCCTTCACGGCCAACGGTCCTCGGGCTGCGCAGGCGCGGGCGTGCGTAGACTTCGCGAATGATGTCGCGATCGCCCCGCGACAGCCGCACGAGCAGCGCGTCTTCGACGTCATACGCGTAGCCCTGCGCACCACGGTCCAGCAGGATGCGCACCACGTCGTCGTGCCCATCTTTCAGCGCCAGGACGAGCGCGCTCGTTCCCCCGAACGAAGCCGACGGATCGGCGCCGCTTTCGAGCAGCGCGCTGGTCGCTGCGAGATGACCGCGCTGCGCCGCAATGACGATGGGCGGGCCGTCGTTTCCGGGCCGATCGCGATCGGCGCCCAGCCGAAGCAGCTCGCGGATGCTGTCTGCCTGGTTGGCGGCGGCGGCGGCGATGAGCGGCGTCCAGCTTCGCGTGGGCACATCGACTGTCTCCACGTTGGTGAAGGGAAAGAGGACCGAGTAGGTCGTGACGCGCCTGCCTTGATAGTTGATGTCGTGTCCCGCCGCGACCAGGCGGGCGATGGCGGAGATCTCCCCGTCGCGCGCCGCCCGCATCAGCGGCGTGTAGCCCTGGACGTCGGGCCGTTGCGATTGCCCGCATGCAACGCTGAGGACGATCAGGAGCGGGGTCACCAGACGGCGCATGGACGCGCATCATGATGCCAAAAAACCAGCGTCGTGCACGCGGGTCGTCGCGATACCCGCGCAATCCGGCCGTGCGCGTCTGCGCTCAGAACCGGTGCGTGTAGAGCACCTTGCTTGCGGCTCGCCGATCCAGCGTAGACATCCGGTTCTGCAGCGGGTCGTCGATCCAGTTGTGGGTATACACGACATACAGGTCGCTGCCTGGCTTGACGATCCAGCGGAAGCGTGATTGCCAGCCGAGGAGCGCGCTCTGCGTGTCGTACTGGACGTTGTTCACCCACGACACCCACGGGCTGAACTGCAGCTCGGGGACGATTCGGAAAAGCCGCGTCTCGAACCGGCCCTCTTTCAGCTCGACGCGATTCCATTCGGCGCTGCTGTAGACGATCACGCCGGGACGCACGCGAACATTCAGGTCCGTGGCCACGCGCGTGCGGGTGCCGTTGTAAAAACCGCCCATTTCCAGCGTGTGGTTCACCGCGACCACGCGTCGCGGCGCCGTCTGGGCCTGCACGCGATAGCGCGTCCAGTCGTAGTCGCGGCCCATCGGGAGCGTGATGCCCTTGCTGATCGCGAACGGCCGTTCGAGCCGCTCGTATGTCGGAAGCACTCGAACCGAAAACGTATCCTGCCGGTGGGAACTGACGCTCGCGAGCAGGAGCTCGAACTCTCGATTGAGGAGCCCGCGGTCCGTCGTGCTGAACAGCAGATTGGTCTTGGCGCCGGACTGAATGGACCGGAGCCACGCATGTCCTCGCGGCCGCTTTGTGTAGAACAGCTCGGGAGTGAGCCGCCGGATGCCGGTGCGAGGCGTGAAGCCGACCGCGGCGTCGTACTCCGACTGAATCTCGCGATACAGCACGCTGCCGTACCACGGATCGTTTGGAAACTCGAGGCGCAGGCCATACGCGTCGCTGCGGCCGGTCGCGCGCGTATCCGTGTGGGCGGGTCCCGACGATGCGGATTTTGCGTCGTTGGGTGCCGTGGCGGGCCCCAACGATGCGGACTTTGCATCGTTGGGTGCCGTGGTGGTGTGCACGAAGAAACCGCCGAGCGCTATGTTCTGCCGGCCCCTGAACCTGGATGTGGCCACCAGGAAGTCGGCACCAATCGTGTGGCGTGTATCGACGTCCGTGTCGCGCGCATTCCGGCCGGTGTAGAGCGCACCGATGTAGGACTGCTGGAACATCCGATGCTTGCCGCGCAGGACCATGAAGTCTTCGCCCATCGCGCCTTCGTCGCGCCCGGTGCGCACGTACATCGCGCCGACATCGTTGCTGCCGAACTGGCCGGCGAGCTTGCTGCCGGCGACAATGGGCTGCGGCACGCCCTGATTCAGGCCAATGCGGCGCGTGAAGAACGGCATCAGCGAATTGTCATCGCCCGCTGTGCTCTGGAAATCGAAGAACGTCGATCCGTCCAGGAAGAAATCGCGCTTCTCGGGGAAGAACTGGGGAAAGCGCTCGAGATTGGTCAGCCGCTGATCGACTTCGGTCTGCGCGAAGTCGGTGTTCAGGGTGAGCACGGTGCGCACGCCGGGCGTCGGGTTGTAGAAGACATCGGCGCCGACGTCGAGATCGTTGACGGTGCGCGGGTTGCCCCGGCCTGGCGCCGCCGCCGCGCTGCCGAGCAGGTACGGCTTCACGTCGAGCCCGCGCGCTTCCGCGATGCCTTCGAGGCCGACGAGCAGGCCGGCGTTTGACAACCGGTTCAGACCCTGGTTGCGCAGCCAGCCGTTCCACAGGCTCTCCTCGTTCTTGCGCCGCACCGTGCGCTGGAAGTTAATGCCCCACGCGTCGGCGTTCGGATCGAAGTTGAGCGTGCTGAAAGGAATTTCGATCTCCAGCGTCCAGCCGATCTCGCTGCGATGCGCCTTGCCCGTCCAGATGCCGTCCCACTGGCGGTTGTTGAAGTTGGCGCCGCGGACCGCATCCCCCATCAACCCCGACGGGTTCATCTCGAAGAAATACCCCGTCTGCTGGTTGTTGAAGGTGTCAATGTTCCACATGAAGCGATCATCGGACTGCAGGAAGTCGTCGCGCCGCCTGCTATAGCCCAGCCACTTCTCGGGCTCAGAGTCGTACGCCGTCACCCCCATGTAAAGCGCGTCGCTCGTGAACAGGATCCGCACTTCGGTCGGCTCGGTTGCCGGCTTGCCGTTGTCCGGATCCTGCTGGATGAAATCGCGCGCCGGGACCGCGCGACTCCAGGCTGCTTCGTCGAGTCGGCCGTCGAGCTCGATGCGCTCGCCGGATTGAAGCCGGACCGCGCGCACCGTCCGTCGTTCGTCGCTCTTCGGTGAAGCGGTAGCGGTCGACGGTAGCTGTGCTTGTGCGCCGACGGCGGTTGAAATGCAGGTAACAAAGATGATGATCAGCGTCGCGAATTTCATGTAACAACGGTGACATCAGCATGTTGAGAAACCTTTGCACGCCCATGGAACTTGTGTTGGCTGGCCGCCTCGCGTGTCGTGCTTATTTGCTCAGCGCATCCGGCCGCAGCTGGAATCGGTAGACCTTGCTCGTGGTGCCCTTGCCGCCTTCCATGTGGAACGGGGCGCGGGTGCTGATGGTGGCCCAAAGACTCCGCCCCTTCCAGCCGGCGTTGGCATCATCGATGCGGCCGTCCAGCCACTTGGTGTAGAAACCCATCGGATACGGAACGCGCAGCACCACCCATTTGCCGTCTTTCAGCACAAGCAGGCCTTCAGACTGGTTGCCCGTGTTAATCGGTACGTTTGCCCCGAGGCCGAGCGTGTTGAACTGGTCGACCCAGGTGAAGTAACTCCCTTCGCCGCTGCCCGGACTCGTAACGTTGCCCAGTTGCGGCAGGGGCTCCGCGTAGAAACTCCATCCCTCCGGACAGTGCTGGCCGGTGGCCGCGGGCCCGTTCAACGGGCCCTTGCACTTGCGCCGGTCGAAGCTCGCGAGGTGGCCGCTCGCCAATGCGGCCCAGTAGACGCCGTTACGGTCAACGTCACCGCCGCGCGGAGAGAAACCTGCGTTGGCGGCTGCCGGATTGTTGAACGGGAGCTCGAAGACCTCCGTGAGCGCCGTTTCCGGCGGATTCGCCCCGGGAGTCATCCGGAATACCGCGCCCGGATAGCCGAACATCGTTCCCCACACCGATCCGTCCGGCGCCGGCGACAAGGCGTACGGACCGCCGCCGTACTGCCCAGGTTGAATGCGCTTGTCCTTCGCTGGATCGGTCGGCGCGTTCGGTTCGACGTACGCGTCGCGGCGGCCGTTGCCGTTGATATCCATGATCAGCGCCGTCCATCCCTGCGCCTTCTCTTCATCGCCGGTCTCATCCCAGAGCTTGGTGTTCAACCACCCTATGACCGGACCGCCGCCGCTCGTCCACAGCGTGCGGTTCGCGTCCTCAGCGAACATCAGGTGGTGCGTGCCGAAGCACGTCGAGATGTGCTTCATCTCTTTTGTCTTCGGGTCGTACACCGCCAGGTGCCGCCCCGAGTCGTTGATTGGAAACAGCCGCGCGGACGGATGGCTCGATCCCGACTTGCAGAAGTCAGGATTGTTCGGCCCGCGCACCTTCGAAGTAATCCAGACGCGCCCGGTCTCGTCGAACATCGGGTTGTGCACGTTCGCCTTGCTGTTCCAGATCGGCTCGGTCCCCCAGTACGGCGATGGACCCATCACCTTTTGCGGCGACGAGGGCGGGATGTTCGGATCGCGAAGCGTGACGGGAACGCGACTCACGCTATGGGTCTTGGGGTCGAGCACCGGCATGTAATCGGCGCTCTGCTCGAGCACTCCGTAGATCAGACCATTCGCGTTGACGGTGGGATTGCGACGGTCCGTCGACACCAGGTCGTGCAGGTAGACCTTTGGATCGGCCCAGTCCCACATCGTAATGACCACGTTGCGCTCGATCCCTTGTGGCCGTGGCGGCGCCGGTGGAACTTCGCCCGCCGCGATGCGGTCGGTCCAGTCGGCAAAGATCCGCATCGTGCGCGACCCCGATTGCTGCACCTGCCCGAACATCGCGCCTCCGGCCTGTCCGGCCTTGAGCCGCTGCTCCCACGCCTGCACCGAGTTCTCGAACGTGCCGAGCGCAGGGTGCAGCTCGCGCGTGCCCTTGCTTCCCATCTGATGGCAGCCGAGGCACGAGTTGTTCTTGAGCATCCGAACATAGTCACTCTGGTTCTTGAAGATCGGGTTGAGCCCGTTGCCCTTCTCGCCCGTACCCGGGAATTCGCTCTCGCCCGGAACCCGCAGCATCGAGTACCAGTACCCTGCCGGGTAGTACTCCGCGGCGGCGCGCGGATTCGGCGCGGGGATGGCCTGCAGGTTCAGCGTCGTGCCGGGCTGGGCCGACTGCTTCGGCGAGTCGACGAGCCCGTAGCCACGCACCCAGATGTCGTAGCGCGCCTTCGGCAGATCGGGCAGGAGGTAGCGCCCCTGCTCGTCGGTCACGACGATCTTGGCGAACTTCGTCGGCAGGTCAGATGTCTCGGCGATGACCCACACTCCCGCTTCGACGCCGCCTGGCCCCATGACCACGCCGGCGATGTCGTCGCCATCGATGGTCGTGCCAGTAGTGACGCGCGCGCCGCCGTTAGCAGCCGTGGTGGCACCGGGGGCGAAACGCGCGCCGCAGCCCGTCCACAGCAGCGCGCAGGCCGTCGTAATTGCGATCAGTGAAGCCAGAGATTCGAATTTCATGAGCGCACGCTGACACCAACATGTTGGGAAAGCTTTGCAAGGCGATGGAAGTTGTGTTGGCCGATAATGGGCCGGGATGGATGCACCAAAAGAACGGTCGCGACGCGCGCTAATCGTCGAGGACGAAGCGTCGATCAGGGAGATCGTCCGCTTCCATCTGTCGCTGGCGGGGTTCGACACCGAGGAGGTGGCCGACGGGCGCGCGGCGCTGGATCGCGTGCGGGCCGAGCGGTTCGACCTGGTCGTCCTGGACGTCATGCTCCCCGGCGTGGACGGCGTCACCCTGTGCCGCGCGATGCGCTCGGGCGGGCCAAATCAACGTTCCGGCGTGCTGATGTTGACGGCACGTGACACCGAGCCGGACAAGGTGCTTGGGCTCGAAAGCGGCGCGGACGATTACCTGACCAAGCCGTTCGGGGTCCGTGAATTCATGGCGCGGGTGACCTCCGTGCTCAGGCGCGCGTCGGGCGGGACCAGTGAGGCGCCCCGCGTGGACACGGGGACCGTGACCGCCGCGGATGTGACGCTCGATCCGGACCGGCGCCAGGTTCGCGTGCGCGGCCAGCTGGTGGACATGACCAAGCAGGAATTCGATATCCTCTACCTGCTCGCATCGCGGCGCGGCATCGTCTTCAGCCGGGCGGCGTTGATCGCCAAGGTCTGGGGAGAAGATACCTACGTCACCGAGCGCACCGTGGACTCGGTCGTCAGCCGGCTGCGCCGCAAAGTCGAGCGGGATCCCGACGATCCGGAGATGATTCTGACGGCGTGGGGCGTTGGCTACAAGTTCGTGGACGCCGGCGATCCGGCGTAATTGGCGCGTCCAACGCTCTTTTCAAAGCTGCGCAACACTTCTGCAACATGATGGGTATGAAGTAACCGGCAATGGCTGCGTCGCCCAACGTTGCGTGGTACCGCAGCTTTTACTGGCGGATCGGCATCACCTTCGTGGCCTTCGTGGTGATCATCATCATCACGCAAGGCCTCATCCTCAGTTACGTCCCGCGCACCAATGCGCAGGATCCCTATCGAGCACCCGTGTTGGGCGCAGAGGTCGCGGCCGACGTGGCATCGATTCTCAAGCGGGGGCAGGATGTTGATCTCAGCACTCACCTCCGGACTCGATATCCGCCCGAGCAGGCCGGTCGTCTCGTGTTCGTGGCCTTCCGCGGCGGGACGATTTATTCCAGTACGCCCGAGCCAGTGCCCGACAGCATCCGGCTGACGGCGATGTCGTCGTTCGGCGAGCGTCGCCTCACCCCGGCCGACGAGGTGCCCTCTATCACCACCACGCCCGTGCTCGTAGACGGTGAATTCAGAGCGCTCGTGCTGGTGTTGATTCTGCCATCCCGGCTGGCCGGCGTGCCCCGCGACCTGGCTCGGTTCCTGTCGCTGCCAAGTACGCTGTTGCTGCTGGTCGCAACCGTGATCGTCGCGGTCGTGCTGTTCAACCCCGCTCGTCGACGCCTGTCAGCGCTCGAAGATGCCGCGCACCGCCTGGGTGAAGGCGATCTCGGCGCCAGAGCGCCGCAGGACGGCGGTGACGAGATCGCTCGCGTGGCGGCGGCCTTCAACCGCATGGCCGGCGAGCTCGAGGCACGCGACGCGGCGCTGCGGACTTCCGATGCGCTGCGCCGGCAGATGATGGCCGATGTCTCGCACGAATTGAAGACGCCGCTGACCGCGATGCGCGGCTACATCGAAACCCTGCGGATGCCCGAGGTCGCCCTCGACGCCGAACGCCGCGATCGCTACTTCGAGACGATCGATCGCGAAACCCGCCGTCTCGAGCGCATCGTGAAAGACCTGCTCGATCTCGCACGTTATGAACACGGCGGGGTGGTGCTGCAGCGCCGAGTGTTTGATATCGAGCGGCTTTTCCAGAACGTCGCGGGCCGGCACGAACGTGAAGCCGAGACGAAGGCCGTGGCGATTCGCATTCAGGTCGAACCGGGGGCAGATCAAGTCGTGGGCGATCCCGACCGGATCGAGCAGGCCATCGAAAATCTGGTCGCGAATGCGCTACGGCATACGCCCTCGGGCGGGACGGTTACGCTCAGTGCGACGCACACCGCCGGCATGGCCACCCTGTCCGTCAGCGATACCGGCGGCGGCATCCCGCGTGAGCATCTGCTGCACGTCTTCGAGCGCTTTTACAAAGTCGACGCGTCACGCGCGGCGGAAAGCACCGGCAGCGGCCTTGGCCTGTCGATCACCAAGGCGATCGTCGAGCGCCACGGCGGCACGATCCGTGTGCTCAGCGAGCCCGGGCGGACCACTTTCATCATCCAGTTGCCGCAGTCATCGGCGATCTGAGCCGCAGCGTCGTCGCTCGCGTGATGGTTTCATGACAAACGCCGCGGTATGGTCCATACAATGTCAGTGGCGTGAAGTCATGGGCCGGCTCTCGTTCGCTGCCGCTTCGCCAGGCGACGTTCTTCGCCGTGGTGATTGCCCTGCCATGCGTGGTGATTGCCGCCCTGGCGGCGCGCATGCTGCTTCAGGATCGCGAGCTCACCGCCTCGCGGCTTGCCGCCGAGGAACGTCGATTCGTCAGCGACGCCCGGCAAGCCCTGCTCGGAAGCGTCGAACGTTTGCGCGTGATCGCGACCGCGGATGGCCGCGTCTCAGGCCCTCCGCCACCAGAACTGGCGATGGTTGCGCAACTTCGTGGCCGGGATTTCGCGCTGCCATGGGAGGACCAGAGCGTTGAGGGCCGGGCAGCAGCGCGCCGCTCGGAACGCCGATTTCGCGCCGCAACTTTTCGTGGTGAGCAACTGGAATCAGTGCAGAACAATCCGTCGGCGGCGGCGGAATTTTATTTACGTTTCGGCCGGAATGCGCTGACGCCTGATCACCGGGCGGCGGCGATGCTGCGCGCCGCCCGCGCATTCTCGACAGACGCACGCGCGGCTGACGCCGCCGCTGCGGCTCGGCTTGCACTCGAGACATCGCCGCTGATCGCCGACGATGAGGGCATTCCGTTCGTGCTGTACGCAAGTCGACTCTTGCTGCAATCCCCGGCGATCGCCGATCGCGATCGGCAGCGCGTCGTGCAGGTGCTGGGCGACGTCATGGCGTCGCCGCGCCTCAATGCGGCCGCAGCGTACATGGTCCGCGACATCGCGAGAGAACTCGTGGACGCACCCTTCGCGCGTGCCATCGACGCCCGCGTTCGCGATCTGGAACAGACCGTGAGCCTGCGTGCGGATCTGGCCGCGCTCGGGGTCGCGGTGACCGAGGACCGTCATTCCTCATGGGTGCCGTACGGGCCGGCAGACAACCTGTGGTTGATCGGGACGACCGCGATGGCGGGGCACCGGGAAGTGATCGCGTTGCGGGCGGCGCCGCTATTCGAGGCGGTTCACGCCGCCACGGCGGTTACGCTGACCGCCTCCGAAGACGGCGAGTCGCTCGCGCCGGGCTTTTCGGGCATCCGCGCAGTGGTGTCACCCGGTGCGCTTGCCGGCGCCGCCGCAGAGAGCCGCCGGCGACGGTCGTTCTACCTGACGGCCATGCTGCTCGTCATCGGCGTCTCGATACTGAGCGCGGTATTGCTGTGGCGTGATGTCCGGCGCGAATTACAAGTTGCGCAGTTGCGAGCGCTGTTTGTGTCGAGCGTGTCGCATGAACTGCGAACGCCGCTGACGGCGATCAAAATGTTTGCAGATACGCTCCTGATGGGACGGGCCGCGCCAGACGCGCAGCGCGAATACCTCCGCATCATCGTCAGCGAAAGCGAGCGTTTGACGCGGCTGTTGAACAATCTGCTGGATTTTTCGACGATCGAAGCGCGACAGACGGTGTATCGCCTGCGGCCGCAGTCCTTGGCCGACGTGGTCCGCGCTGCCGCGAACTCGATGACCTACGGGTTGGCACAGCAGGGTTTCGAGCTGCGCGTGTCCATTGCCGACGGCCTGCCCGTGGTGGCAATCGACCCCGACGCCATTCAGCAAGCGGTCGTCAACCTGTTGAGCAATGCGGCCAAGTACTCGGGCGACAGCCGGATCGTCGAATTGGAGGTCGCGATCGCCCGCGAGCACGTGGTGGTCGCCGTGACCGATCGAGGGCTCGGCATCGCCGCGGCTGAGCAGGCGCGTATTTTCGAAAAGTATTACCGCGTGCGCGACGGCTCCACCGATCGCATCGCGGGGACAGGACTCGGCCTGACGCTGGTCGAGCACATTGCCCGCGGGCACGGTGGCTGCGTCACGGTGCGTAGCCGTCTCGGCGAAGGCAGCCGGTTCGCCATGGAAATTCCGCTCGTCGCAGCACCCACGCCCGTGGGGCACGCGTGAGCCGGGTCCTGGTCGTTGAAGACGATCCCGCGATTCTGCGCGGGCTCGTCGACAATCTGACGTTTGAATCGCACGACGTGCTGACCGCCGGCGATGGCGAACAGGCCTGCCTCATGATCCGCAACCATCAGCCGGATCTGATCATCCTCGACGTGATGCTTCCGGGCCTCAGCGGTCATGACCTCTGTCGCAACATCCGCAGCCAAGGGATCACGACGCCTATTGTCATGTTGACCGCGTGCGGCCAGGAGGTCGACCGCGTCCGCGGCCTCGATCTGGGCGCCGACGATTACGTGACCAAGCCGTTTTCGATCAGCGAATTGATGGCGCGCGTCCGCGCCATGCTCCGGCGCTCGCGCGGCTGGCGTGCCATGCGCGACGAGCTGCGTTTTGACGATGTCGTGGTTGATTTCCGGCGTTACGAAGCGCGCCGGACGGGTGCGCCATTCGATATGACGCGCAAGGAATTCGGCGTACTGCGCCTGCTTGCGTCGCGCGCCGGCGAGGTCCTGACCCGCGACGAGCTGCTGAACGAAGTATGGGGCTACGAGGCCAATCCCACGACGCGCACCGTCGACAACCATATCGCTTCGCTGCGCGCCAAGCTCGAAGCGTCGCCGTCACAGCCGGTGCACCTTCTCACCATTCATGGCGTCGGCTACAAGTGGCTCGATTAGACAGATTAATGACATCGTCATGACATCTGCGCGATTGAGACGACGTACGGTAGCGGCATGAAGTTCATGTTCGTCGCGGCGATTGCCGCCGCCGTCATCATCAGCGTCAACACCACAAGCGCGCAGGGCGGCTACGACCTCTATCAAAAGGCGCTGGCCGCCGAGCGCGGCGACGGCGACCTTCGGACGGCGATTCAACTATACGAGAGGGTGGTCGCACAGTTTGCCACCGATCGGCCCCTGATCGCGCGCGCGCTGCTGCGCATCGCCGACTGTCACGAACAGCTCGGGCAGCGCGATGCGGCGGGGGTCTATCAACGGATCGTGCGCGACTTCGCCGACCAGGCGGATAGCGCTGCCGTCGCGCGTGCACGACTGTCAGCGCTGCAAGGACAAGCGCCGCCAGCGGCCCAGGCAGCGCGGAAGATCTGGTCCGGTGGCGATGCCGATGCGACGGGCACCGCGTCTGCCGACGGCCGGTTCCTGTCGTACACGAACTGGCTGACCGGCGACCTTGCCATCCGCGACGTCGCCGCCGGCAGCGCGCGGATGCTGACGAATACCGGCGGCTGGGAAGCCTCCGGCGATTTCGCCGAGCTCTCGGTGTTGTCTCCCGACGCCAGCGAGGTTGCGTACGCGTGGTTCATCGACAAAGGCGGCGATCCGGCAGCCGGCTGCGCCTGCCGCTATGAACTTCGCGTCATGCCGACTACTGGCGCCCGGGGGGTCAAGCCGCGTGTGCTGATCGGCGGCACGTCACGCTCGTGGGTCGCGCCGGCCGCGTGGATGCCCGATGGCAGAGGCCTCATTTTCGTGCGAAGCGCCGCGCCTGGAACCAACGAGGTGGCGTTGTTGACGTTCGGAAACAGCGCCGTTCGCGTGCTCAAGACGGTCGGGGCGCAGCCACCGCGGCGGATCGCCGTCTCGCCGGACGGCCAGTTCGTCGCGATCGATATCGAAGCATCCGCCGACTCTCCCTCTCGCGACATCACGCTGGTGTCGGTCAGCGATGAGCGTGAAACAATCGTCGTTCAACACCCCGCGCATGATTACTCGCCGATGTTCACCAGCGACGGTGCGCACTTGCTGTTCCTGAGCAATCGCACCGGTACCGAGTCGTTGTGGCGGTTGCCCATTGCGAGCGGACGGGCGGCCGGCAATCCTAGCCTCGTCGCCGCAGTTGCCGGTAATGGCAATGCGCTTCTTCTCGGGACCGGCGCCGGCGGAGCCGCGTATTACTGGAGCGGAGGTCCGAGCACGAACATCTACGCGGCGGATCTGGACGACCACGCGTCCGCACGCGGCCTGCCGCGTCTTGCGATCGAGCGCTTTACCAACGCCAATAGCGTGCCCGCATTTTCGCCTGATGGCCGTTTCCTGGCCTATCAATCGCGCCGGGGAGCCACCCATGCCGGTTCTTCCGGCGGTGTGATTGCCATCCATTCGCTCGAGACGAATCAGGACCGCGACGTGCCGGCGCTGGCCAACGCTGAAAGCGTGAGTTGGTTTCCAGACAGCCGTTCATTGCTCGTCGCGGTGCGCCCGCAACGGCAAAGCCGATTCGATTATTACCGCGTTGATGCGGTGACCGGACAGCAGCACCTGCTGACGTCGACGCAGGCACCCGGCTTGCCCGGACGGCGGCCGCAGGTCTCGCCCGACGGACTGGCCGTCTACTTCCTGGATCGCATTCTGAAAGACCCGCTGCAATCTGTGGTCGCGCGATTCGAGGTCAATACGGGAATGACGACTCAGGTCGCGACCGTTACCGGGAACCACGCCTTCACGTCATTCGCCATCAGTCCTGACGGAGGTCAGATAGCCACCATTCGTTACGACGGATCGGCGCGCCGGCTGGTCGTTGACGTGCTGCCCATCGCGGGTGGTGCCGCACGCGAGATTTTTTCGGAGAACGCGACCGGCCCGACGGCGTATAGCGGCCTGGCGTGGTCGCGGGACCAGCGGCACGTTCTCTTCGTGAGGGAGAACGCACTCGGCCGGACCGGCGGCTTGCCGGGTGGTTCGATCTGGAAGATCCCCCTCTCGGGAGGGCCGGCGCAGCCGACTGGCATCGCGATGCCCGGCATGGTGCGCCACCTGGCGATGAATCCCGGCGGGACTCGAGTCGCATTCGCGGTTGCCGGCGGCGACGATCCCGCGGTGTGGTCAATCGAGAACTTCTTGCCTCGTAAATAGCGCGACCACTGATTGACTGTGCGAGTCAACACATCAGCGGCACGTGGAATGCGGCGACCAATGCCATGACTTGCGTGACGGCCAGACCTTCAGCGGCATCGTGCCGTATGCCGGCGGCTTCAGATCGTGGACCAGCACGACGGCCGTTCCAATAAGAACCGCTCATTGTTTACTTGATACTCGGCGACAAGACCATCCGGCGCTGACGACCAGATCTTCGAACGGTGCTACCAGGTCGAGGTGTTACGCACCGCAGAATGCACGAGAGCCACCGGCCCGATTCAACGGTCGCAAAAACGATAACCAACGCCGCGCACGGTCAGCACATACGCAGGGTTGTTCGGGTCGCTTTCGAGCTTGGCGCGCAGCCGGTTGATGTGCGAGTTCACGGTGTGTCCGTAGCCGTCGTGCGCATATCCCCACACCGCGTCGAGCAATTGCGCACGGCTGTAGACCCTGCCGGGATGTTTCGCGAGCGCGAGCAGCAAGTCGAATTCTTTCGCCGTCAACTTCACAGCGCGGCCAGCAACCGTGACCGCACGACGATCGACAGCGATTTCGAGTGCGCCGAACGTCATCTGCGTTTCCTGCTGCGCCTGGTATTCCAACGAGCGTCGCAGCAGCGCACTCAGTCTCGCCTGTAGCTCGAGCGAGCTGAATGGTTTGGTCATGTAATCGTCGGCCCCGGCGCCGAGGCCGACCACTTTGTCGGCTTCCGAGGCGCGGGCGGTGAGCATAAGGATTGGCGTGAAGACCTGTTGCCGGCGAATCGCCTGGCAAACAAGCAGTCCGTCCATGCCCGGCAGGGTCAGGTCGAGCAAGATCAGGTCATAGCGGCCCGTCACCGCCTGCTGCAGCGCGTCGGGACCGTTGAATGCGATGTCAACCCGGCAACTGAAGAGCTGTAGGTACAACTCGAGCGATTCGGCAATCGCCGCATCATCTTCGGCAAGCAGTACTCGGGACTGAGTCATGACGAAGAGCGCGGGGTAGCGGAAGAGGCCATTGCAATCGACCATGCAAGGGACATGACAACGGCACGAGAAATGTGACCCCGCCGTGATCCTCCTGTGACCGTGGCTCGCCATCCTAACGTGGCGGCACGCCGTGGTGTGCCTATTGGAGGATCAGTAATGACGAATGAGAAAACTGGGGCGATCACCGAGCTCATCAACAATTCGGTGAACCGTCGTGAATTTGGCAAACGTGCCGTGGCAACGGGTCTGTGGGCGGCAGTCGGCGCGGCAACACTCGGGCTGCCCTCGGACGCTAACGCGCAATCGATCACGGATGTCGACATTCTCAACTTTGCGCTCAACCTCGAATACCTCGAGGCCGAGTTCTATACGGTCGCGACCACCGGCCGTCGCATTGAAGACGTTGGGATTGGTGTGACCGGATTGGGAACCCTGGGCGGCACCGTGGGCGGCAGCGTCGTTGCCATGGACAACCGCATCATGCAGCTGGCGCGTGACATCGCCAACGAAGAGCAGATGCACGTGAAGTTGCTGCGCACCGCGTTGGGATCCGCCGCCGTCGCGAAGCCGGCGATCAATCTCGCGGC
>DASPNQ010000218.1:0-26979 GCA_035626435.1 Vicinamibacterales bacterium | reverse complement strand
GTAATCGGCAAGGAACGGCGCGGGAGTTTTCGCGAAGGCCGTCGACGTCACCCATTCGCCGTCGGCTTCGTCGAGCCAGATGACGACGTCGGGACGGCGACCGCCGAGGCTGATGGCGGAGCGCGCCTTCAACGAAATGCTGACGACTTTCGGCGCAGGAAACCCCTGCAGGCGCATTTCGTCCGCCAGCGTGTTCGACATCAGGAACCTGGCGCTGTTGCCGATGCCTTTCACCGGCCCGCCGTAGGTAATCAGCTGCGCATTCTCATCGTCGGTGCACGCGACGAGGCGGCTGTTGTTGCGCTCCCACCATTGATTGAGCACCATGCCGTGCACGGCGGGGACCGTGCCGGTGCTCATGCTCGCGTGACCGGCGCAGGTCACGGTGTTGTAGTACGGGTAGTCGGCCTGCCGGAACCACGCGCCGTCCTCGATCAATCGATGCAGGCCCTTCGACCACTGGTGGCGGAACCGATCGACGTAGTCGGCGCGCATCTGATCGACGGAAATCATCACGACCAGCTTCGGCCGGCCCGAGGGGGCCTGCGCGGACATCTGCGCGGTGGGGGCGGCGAGCAGCGACGCCCCTACGAGAACAGCGGCAGCGAGTTTCATGAGAGGCAGATCATACAATCAGGCCATGTCGAAAGGGCGACGCGCGTTGGCCGTCGCGGCGGCGGCGGTGCTGACCGGCCTGGACGCCGACGCGCAGGCACCGTCACTCGACGAGGTGCTCAAACGCGCGGCGGCGTATGTCGCCGGCTTCCATCACCAGCTGTCGGGCATCGTCGCCGAGGAAACCTACCGGCAGGAAATCGTGCACACCGGCCGGATCGGCGGCGGCGGTTCGCAACGGACGCTGCGATCGGAGCTGCTGCTCGTCAAAGCCGCCAATCCGGACCGCTACGTCGAATTCCGGGACGTGTTCGAAGTCGATCGCGCGACGGTGCGCGATCGCGAGTCGCGCGTTGAGCGGCTGCTGAAAGATCCGGCGGGGCGGGATCGCATCGCGGCGGTCATCGCGGAAAGCGCGCGCTACAACATCGGCCGCGTCGAACGGAACATCAACACGCCGCTGATGGCGCTGCAGTTTCTCGACGCAGCGACGCAAAAGCGCTTCCGCTTCAGGCATGTCGCGCGGCCGCGCCCGGTGTTCGTCGACGAGCAGGATCGGGCCGCCAACGACGCGCCGGTGTTCAGGGTGGCAACCGAAATGTGGACCATCGAGTACGAAGAACGTGAGCGGCCGACGATCATCCGGACGCCGGATCGCCGCGACCTTCCCGCCCGGGGCCGCTTCTGGATCGATCCGTCGAACGGTAGCGTGCTGATCAGCGAATTGATCGTCGATGGCGGCGGGGTGATTGCGTCCGTGACGGTCAGCTACCAGTCCGAGCCGCTGATGGGTTTCCTCGTGCCCGTCGAGATGCGCGAGTCCTACGTCCGGTATCCGGAACGGATCACCGGGCTGGCGCGGTACGGGCGGTTTCGGCCGATTCAGTGATACAGTTCCGCCACCCTCCTGACGCGGCGCCGGCTTCAGCAGGACGGAGGTTTATGCGACGCTACCTGTCCGCATTGTTGATTGCCGCCGCGGCCGCAACGACCGCAGCGCGCACGCCAGCGGATCTGCCGGCCGATCTGCAAGCCATCAAGTTCATCGCCAGCGGCACGTTGTCATCGCAGTACGCCCTCGTGCACCTGTTCGCCGAGAAGGGCTTCAAAGGCTATGCGATCGTCGACTCTGGAGGCCGCGTCGTGTGGCATTACCGCACGAAGGACTATCCCTTCGGTGCCGACCGGCGGAAGAACGGCAACTTCGTCTTCATGGACAAGGGCGCCGGGCTCGTCGAGGTCGATCGCGCCGGCCGTGTCGTTCATGTCCTGGCGCAGCGCGATGCCGATCATGAGATGCATCACGCGATCGCCGTGACGCCACGCGACACCGTCCTCTACCTGGCGTTCGACACCCAGGAATTCGCCGGAAAGCCGCTGAAAGGCGAAGCCATCTGGGAGTGGAATCCCGAGACCGGGGAGAACATCAAGCGGTGGCGATCGTGGGATTTCATGGACCCGTCACTCGATCGATCGGCCCGGACCGCCGGTGAGTGGCTGCACGGCAATTCCCTCCACGTCGGGCCGCGCGGCAACGTGCTACTGAGCCTGCACTACATCAATCAGGTGATCTCGATCGCTCCCGACTGGCAGTCCCTCGAATGGCGATTTGGCGGCGTGCGACCGACGATCACGGTGCCGCCGGATGATCAGACGTCGGCGCAACATACCGCGGCGGAAATCGAGCCGAACCGCCTGCTGATGTTCGACAATCGCACCGGATTGCAGCCGCCGTTTTCGCGGGCCATCGAGTATGTCATCGAGGGCCGCACCGCGAAGGCGGTCTGGCAATGGGCGTCGCCGACCCGAACCTATGCCTCCGCGGTCAGCTCGGCTCGGCGGCTGCCGAACGGCAACACGTTGATTGCGTTCGGCATGGAGAAGGGCCGCAACGGCTCGAGTGGCCCGACCGAAGCGTTCGAAGTGACCCGTGCAGGCGACGTGCAGTGGCACCTGCTCGTCGAAGGGGTCATGACGATGTTCCGCGTCGAGCCGGTTAATTCGTTCGTACCGTAACCGTCCGGCCCGGCCTGACGCCGCGCTCCCACACCGGCACGCGCCTGCCGCGCTGCGGCATGATCACTTGAACGTCGACACGCGTCACGTCCGCCGGAACACCGACGTGCACGGGCATGTCGTTCTGCGAGTCGTAGCCGGATCCGCCGTCGACCAGGCGCGCGCCGATCAGCCGCGCCGAGCCGGCCGCAAAGACGCGGACTTCGGCTCCGGCTCGCGTCGCACGGCCTCGTGCGTCGAGGACGCGGACGTGAAGGCCGCGAGCCGCGTCCGAAGCCGCCAGCTGATTGCGCATGATGACGTGCGTGCCGTCGGCCCGCGCGCCGGTCAACGCCAGATCCATGTCGCCGTCTTGATCCACATCCGCCCATTGCACGCCGTGATCCGCCTGCCACTTGCGAATCGACGGAGGGGTGACGTCCACGAAGGCCGACCCGGTGTTGCGAAACAGCGAATCCTGCCAGCTGACGCCGCCGGTGACGGTGCCGTTCACGTAAAGATCGACGCGACCGTCATGATCGAAGTCCGCAAACGCGCACGCGTCGTATCGTGAATCGATAGCGATCGACCACTGCGCCGCGCGATCCTCGAACGTGCCGTTGCCGCGGTTGCTGAAGAAGCCGAGCGGGCCATAGTTCGCGGCAAACAAGTCGAAGCGGCCATCCGTGTCGATGTCTTCCGCACACACGCGGACGGTGCCGTTACTCGCCGACCGCGGCGCGCGCCCACCCCATTCGACGCCGGCCGCCCGGGCGGCCTCCGTGAAGCTGCCGCCATCGTTACGGAACAACCCGTTCGCGTCACCATCCATGTTGGCAACCGCTACGTCGAGATCGCCGTCCTGGTCGTAATCGAACCACACGGCGCCAACCGTTCGTCGCGGATCGGCGACACCAATCGATGCGGCGACGTCGATCAGCCTGCCCGCATCGTTTCGGTACAACGCGTTCGGGCGATCGCGAAACGCGACGAACAGATCGAGATCGCCGTCGCCGTCGAAATCGATCCAGGCAGGCTGCCGCACCGCGCCGGCGGCAACCGTCAACCCGGCGTCACCGGTCGCATCGGCAAAGGTGCCGGCGGTGTTTCGATACAACGTGAGGACCGAGGCGTTGGCCTGCGGCGTGAAGCCGAGCAGCAGGTCCGCGTCGCCGTCGCCGTCGAAATCGCCCCACGCCGCAGCGCGCGTCGGACGCGAATCGGCGATGCCGGCGGCACCGGCGACGTCGGCGAACGTGCCTTTGTCGTTGCGATACAGGCGGTTGGGTTTGCCATCGAAGCCGACGAACAAATCCAGATCGCCGTCGTTGTCGTAGTCGGCGAAGGCGTTGGTGAACGTCAGACCGGCACCGAGCAGCTCCGGCTGCATCGGCTCGAACACCGGGACATGTTGCTGCCCACCGACGATCGCTGTCGCCATGAAGGCCGCCAACAACGCGCGGGTCATCTCGTTCACTGCGGCTTCGTCGCTTCGAAGACCAGTACCACCACCGGCGCGGCACCGCGCGCGCGCATCCGGATCGCCGGGGCGCCCGCGGCACCGACCAGCAGCGTTCCGCCGGCGGCCGCAAGGCGATCGCCGCCGGACATCGCTTCGCCCTCGCCATCAAAGACGTACACGAACTGCTCGGACGCCACCAACGCTCGCCGCAGCTCGATGGCCTCGCTCGACGAGCCCGGGAGCTCCCACGCCGTCACCGCGGCGGCAGTACCCTTGCGTGTGTTCGCACGCGCGCCATTCGGTAGCCGCTCCCACGCGCGCGAATCCCTCGTAAAATCCAGCGTCAGATCTTCGGCTGGTGGATTCGGAGACGCCGCTCTGGGAAACGAGACCTTCTCGCGCTCCGGTGGGAAGTCGACGCGGCGCACCGGCTGGAATTCAATCAACACCGGATTGACCGGCTCGCCCGTGACGTCGTTGCCGTGCTGAACGTCGGGCGGGATTAGCAGGCCGCGCAACCGTGCGACCACGTACGGAGCCGGCGGTGTGACGATGTTGAAACGGCCCGAGATGCCGACGTTGATTTGGTCGTGCGTGTGATGGTGGGGCGTCGATTTCCACCCGGCCGTGAAGTCGCCGATCATGAAGGTGCCAATCTCGCCCATGACCTTCTTGATGCGGATGTTGTCGTTGACCGCGATCATCGACAACGTGTTGATGTCGTAGCTCGTCACCGGCCGTTGGCGGCCGTCGACGAGTTGCGGGGCCGCGAGGGCAATGCATACGACGAACTGTGTCAGCCTCATGCGCCCAGAGTCTATCGCGAAGGCGGTATGATTCCGGCCTGATGAGAAAGCTGTTGGTTCTATGTTCACTGGCGTTGGCCGCGACGCCGTACGCCCAGACCTCACCACCGTTCGAGGTCCATGAAGCCACCATCGCTCAAATTCACAGCGCCATGAAGGCCGGGCGTCTCACCTGCCGCGCGTTGGTGGAGCAGTACCTGCGCCGCATCGACATGTTCGACAAGAACGGGCCCGCGTTGAATGCGATCGTCGTGACTAATCCAGACGCCCTGAAGCAGGCCGACGCCCTCGATCAGCGTTACCAGCAGGGCGGCTTGACCGGTCCGCTGCACTGCATTCCCACCATCGTCAAGGACAATTTCGAAACCATCGGACTGCAAAGCGCCAACGGATCGTTGGCGCTGCAGGGCTTTGTGTCCAACAAGGACGCATTTCAGGTGCGCAGGATCAAGGAAGCCGGCGCGATCGTCATTGCCAAGTCAAACATGGCGGAGTGGGCGTTCTCGCCCAACGAGACCGTCAACTCGATCCTGCCCGGCTACACCAAGAACCCGTACGCGCTCGATCGCGTCAGCGCGGGGTCGAGTGGCGGCACTGCCGCAGCCGTCGCCGCCAGCTTCGGCGCGGTCGGCCTGGGCAGCGACACCGGCAACTCGATTCGGGGCCCCTCGTCGCACCAGGCGTTGGCGGGTATCCGTTCGACGATGGGTTTGACGAGCCGCGGAGGAGTCATGCCATTGAACCTGCTTGCCGACGTCGCCGGCCCGATGGCGCGCACCGTCGAGGATGCGGTTGCGGTGTTCCAGGTCATCGTCGGCCCAGATCCGGGTGATTCCGTGACCGCCGCGGCAGCGGAGCACTTGCCCCACAACTACTCGGCATCGCTGGTGCGCGATGGCCTGAAAGGGGCGCGCCTCGGCGTGTTGCGGTTCGCCTATGAACGCGACACTACCGACCCTGAGATCGTCGAGGTCTTCATGCGCGCGGTAGAGGATCTCAAAAATGCCGGCGCCACGATCATCGATCCGGGCGTCGTCGACGGCATTGCCGACATCCGCCGTCAACCGGGGGCCGGCCCGTGTATGGGGTTCAAGTACGACATCAACCGTTACCTCGCAGACCACGGCGACCGCGTGCCGGTGAAAAGCCTGACGGAGATCATCAAGTCGCGGCGGTTCCATCCGAGCGTGCAGCTGCGGCTCGAGCAGGCCGAGGCGGGGGTCGTCAACGGTCCCGAAACCGACGCATGCAAGGCGGAAATGGCGTATCGCGAGCAGGTGCGCCTGGCCGTGACGAAGTCGATGGACGCGCAGAAGATCGACGCGTGGATCTACCCGACCTGGAGTAACCCGCCGCGGTTGATCGGCGACCTCAACACGCCCGCAGGCGACAACAGCCAGTTCTTCGCGCCGACGACCGGCTTCCCCGCCATTCAAGTGCCGATGGGTTACACGCGCGGCGGGCGGCTGCCCGCAGGCATCACGTTCTTCGGGCGCGCGTGGTCCGAGCCGGCCCTGATCAAGTTTGCCTATGCGTACGAACAGGCGACGAGACACCGGCGTGCGCCGGAATCAACACCGCCGCTGCGTTAACCGGCTGAGGGATCGGCGAGCGACGCCAGCTGGTCGACGTCGGTGAACGCGAGTGATTCTGAATTGACGCAATGCCGCTGACGCGTCGGCGGCGGCCCATCAGGAAAGACGTGACCGAGATGGCAGTCGCAGCGCGCGCACAGGATTTCGACGCGGACCATTCCGTAGCTGGTGTCGCGCCTGGTGGCGACATTTTCGTCGGCGATCGGCTGAAAGAAGCTCGGCCATCCGGTCCCTGAATCAAACTTTGCGTTGGACGCGAACAGCGGCAAGCCGCAGCAGATGCAGGAGTAGACGCCGTGCCGCTTGTTGTCGAGCAGCGTTCCACAGAACGGCCGCTCGGTGCCATGCGCGCGGGCTATGGCGAACTGCTCCGGCGTCAGCTGCGCTTTCCATTCCGCGTCCGTTTTCTCGACGCGCGGTAGATCAAACGGGCCCACCAACTGCCCGTCGCGGTTGAACACACGAACCGAGACTGTATTCATTGGCGCACTTCGCTGACGGCGACGCCTTGCAGCGCCTGCTTTCCGGTCAGCAGCGGCGATGGTTGTTTCATGATTTCCTGCGCGAAGAATTCGCGTAAGACGCGACGTGTGATGTCCGCCGCTCGCGCCGGATCGATCGAGCCGTAGGCGCCCCGCTCGCGAAGCGGACCGCCCCACAAATTCATGTCGGTAAAGTCGAGATGCCTGGTGTGCTCGACGTCGACCCTGAGGTATTTTGACGCCGCCCGCTTGTAAATGATGTCGCTGGCGCCGGCGCGGCCGGCCCGGCCCGAGTAGACCATCAGCATCGGCGCCGGCATCGGCGTATCGATCATCGACCCGTATTGGGGAATGCCGTCCAGATTGAGCGCGGCCTTGCAGCGGCGATCCTCGACGCAGAACTGGGCGCCCGCGACACCACCCATCGAGTGTCCGGCAACCCCCAACCGATCGAAATCCAGTCTTGCTGCGAGTTGCGCCGCCGGTCCGGTTTTCGGCAAAGTATCGAGCACGTATTTCACGTCGCGGGTCCACCGTTTCACGACTTCGTCGGTGTGCTGTAACTTCGACAGATAGCCGCGCATCAACTGCTCTTTCTCGGCGTCCGTCGCAGCAGCCGTAATCTTCTCCATCGTCCCGCCCTCGGGACCCCATTCGTCGAGCACACTTCTGATGCCCGATCGCATGGCGCCGTTGTCATCCGTGAAGGTCACGACCGTCCCGTCGGCGAGCATCGCGCCGGTGGCTTCGTACGGGTGGATGACGTTGAGGACCGCCCAGCCGTGCGACGCGAGATCCTCGAGTAGAGCGGTGTGCGAGCTTGGCAAGCCCGTGTAGCCGTGTTGAAACACAATCACCGGAAAGCGCGCCGGTGCAGCGGCCGGCGGCGCATCGAGCGTGGCGTGGGTCTTGACCAGAGCCAGGCCGTCGAACGCGGCGCCGAGTTTCGCGAGGCGCGCAAAGCTGAGGACTTCCTCCAGCCCATCACGCAGGTACGGCGCCGGCCGAGATGACGGCGAAGCTGCGGGATACCACGCGATCACTTCGACCTCGCGTTTTCTACCCGGCGCAAACGTCTCCTCGCGTGTCTGATCGGTCACGACCCACCGAGTCGTGCCGATCGGCGACTTGCCGGTAGGAGCGGGGAGCTGGAACGTCGGCGCAGCGTTCGTCTGCAACGCACCCACCAGCAGAGTGATAACCGCGATTCGCCCCATGTCTACCTGTCTGCCTGCTGTCTGTCCGCCTGTCTGCCTGTCTGCCTGTCTGCCTGTCTGCCTGTCTGCCTGTCTGCCTGTCTGCCTGTCTACTGAATGACCATATACCGCCAGAACCGCCGCACTTCCTTGGCATCGACGTACTTGCCGATCTCTTTCTCGAACTGCGCTCGCGATTTCCAGGGCCGATATTCCTGAAACTCGTGCGCCATGCGCTTGCCGGCGCCGGGGATGGTCATGAAATCCGCTTCGCTGGCGGTGTTCAGGTTGAGCGGGATGAACGTGTACTGCGCCAGGCGCGCCACTTCCTTGGCGTCGACGTACTTGCCGATCTCTTTTTCGAACTGCGCGTAGGAACGCCACGGCCGATACTCTTCGAACTCGTGCGCCATGCGCTTGCCGGCGCCGGGTATCAACATGATCTCTTCAGCGGTCGCGGTGTTGAGATTGATGTGGACGAAGATGTGGCGATAAAGGGCGCTGGCCTGTTCCTGCGTGAGCTTCTGACTCAACAGGAACGTATTCAACGCGGTGATGCTGTCGAATGGGCGGGCCGCAATCATCGCCTTGGCGATGGCCGGCGTCACTCCCGGCAGCTTTGTAAGATCCGCTTCGCTGATGGTGTTGGCGTCGACCACCCCTTGCGACCTGCCGACCTGAGCGGCCGCTGTGGATGCGAGAACCAGGACCAACGTGATTGCAAGAAACCGAATCATGCTTTCCTCCCCGTCGCCGGATGCTTGAATGTATAGGCTAGTCCAATCAGCGCCAGTTGCATCATCGTCCCCGGTGCCAGCGCCGGCGGAGTCTTCGCGAGGATCGCTTTGCGGAAGAGGTCGATGCCCTGCAGTGATGGATCCATCTCGAGCTGAAACTCCATGTTGACCTCGAAGTGCAGATACATGCCCACGGCGGCGCTGACCGCCATCAGCACCATCACGGCTTGAAACAACCTGATGCTGGCGGCGGAAGGCTCCAAGGCGACGAGCGTAGCGGTGACAAACGTGGCCGCGGTCAGCGCGAGAGGAATCGCCTGCACGGCATCTTCGTTGTGGCCGATCAACAGCAGTTCGATAGTGACGCCGGAGACCCCGAGCAGCAGGATGCCAAGCAGGATCCGGCGCGCCGCATCACTCATCGACAAGCCTCATACGTCTCTCGCCGCGTCACCTTGCTATTCCCCGGCCGCCAGACGCGCGGGATCAGCGTAATGCACCATCAGTAGATCCGTCTGGCGGATCGCTTCTGTCATCAGCTCACGATCGAGCGGGCGCCCGAAGATCATGCACTGACGCGCGCTCTCGATCCTGAGTACGGCCGTCGCGATGCGCGCCGTGCGCATCACGGCGTCGAGACCGTCGCCCATGTACGCCGACCAGGAGCCGAACATTTTCGCGGCCGCATAACAACGCAGCGCATCGTCGAATCGAAACCACGACGGCGCGACTGCGGACCACCACACGCCACTGGCATCTTCCGGAGCCTGCGGCCAGCTCCATGGCGCCGGCACCGCCGCTCGTGCCCGTTCGAACCACTGCAGATCGTCATCCTGCCAGTCACCGACATGCACGGTGTCGGCCTGCGCGCGCTCCCAGCTCGTGAACTCCTCGAACGACATCAGCCGTCTACCGTCGATCGACGGCGGCAGCGCGTCGCGCGCGTCGAGACCTTCCAGGGCGCCGCCGGCGGCAATTGGCGACGGGCCTTCGACGATCTCGATCGGCCCCGAGTGTTCGAACAGCAACCCCGCCGCGGTCGGACAAAAGTGCGACAGCGTGACGTGGACGCCACGCTGATCGATCAAGCACACATAGGGAAAGTGCACGCAGGCCGCTGGCTTGACATCGTGGATCGAGCAGCCCGGCCGGCCGGCCTCGAAAAACACACAGTGGCCATTGGGCCGCAGTCCGAGCGTGCCGGCGACGTCCGCCGGAGCGCCCGCGTCGGGAACGAGCCACGGCACCACGCGCAGGGGAATCTGCTCTCGCGTGATTGCCGCCTCGATCGGCGCGACCTGAGCGCGCTCGACGGGGATCGGCCATCCCGACGAACAGCACATGCCGCTGTCGCGGCAGGCGTAGCTAACGTGGAAGTTGAGCCAGTAATAACGCATTCGCGAGCGCGATTTCTGCGCGCTTTCGGGTACCGCGTCGCGGCAGTATTAGCGTACTCGACTTCGAGATCCTGGCGCATCGTTGGCAAGTCGTGCTGGCATACCGAGTGCAGGACACGTCTATATGGACGGACGCGACGATTTGACGGAACGGATCATCGGCTGCGCCATCGACGTGCACCGCGTGCTTGGTCCCGGCCTCCTCGAAAGCATCTATCGACGCGCGCTGGCAGTCGAGTTCGCGCATCGAGGCGTCGAGTTCGAACGGGAACGTGCCGTTGGCGTGACCTATCGCGGGGTCGTACTCGGTGAGTTCCGGCCCGACTTCGTCGTGAACGATCGAGTTGTTGTGGAAGTGAAGTGCGCGAGCGCGCACGACCGCGTCTTCGATGCGCAGGTGCTGACCTATATGCGTCTCACGCGGTTGAATACCGGGCTTCTCGTGAACTTCGGCCGTCCGGTGCTCAAGGACGGCCTGAAACGCTTCAAGCTGTGACGGATCGGATGGCCACCGAGACACAGGGACACAGAGCCGACGGCGGTTCGATGAGCCGGCCTGCGGCCGGCGCGCGTCTGATTAAGGGACCGCGGAAATGAGTCCGCCATGATCCTGAAGACTCATTTCCGAGGTCCCTTGATCAGACGGCGGCGCGGAGCGCCGCCATCGAACCGCCGTACGCGCCTTTGCCTCTGCGTCTCTGTGTCTCTGTGGCTTGCCTGTCAGCGCAGCGCGGCATCGAGCCGACTGACTGCCTCTCGAACCATCTCTGGTTGGCCGCCGAAGCTGACGCGGATGTGGCGCGGCGCATGGAAGAAACGGCCGGGAACGACGATGGTGTCGTAATCGCGGATCAGAGCGTCGACGAGCGACTGCGTATCGTCGACGTCGCGCACTCGTGGGAACGCAGTGGTTCCGGCCGCGGGTTCGATCCATTCAAGGCGAGGGTGTGCCTCCGCCATCGATCGCAGCACCGCGAGATTCTCCGACAGAATCGCCCGCGCGCGATGGCGCAGCCGTTCGATGTTGTCGAACGCGATCACCGACAGACGTTCGGTCACGAACGGTCCGCTGCCGTCGATGACGTCACGCGTGGCGCGAAGGCGTTCGGATATCGCCGGCGATGCGATGATCCAACCGCATCGCAAGCCGGCAAGGCCGTAGGCCTTGGTCAGGCTGTTCGTCGACACGAAGACGTCGCCCAGCGCCGCCGCCGGCGACGGCAACGGCAACTCCTCGTGCTGGGCCTCGGCATAGACCTCGTCGACGAGGACGTGGGCGCCGATCGCCTCGGCCATGATGCCGATTTGCTCGAGCGCATCTCTCGTGGCCCGCGCGCCGCTCGGATTGTGCGCATCTGACACGACGATCAGTTTGGTGTCAGGTGTCAGCGCGGTGCGAACCACATATGGATCCAATGCGAATCGCTTGTTCAGGCTGCGCTCGAAATGAACGACGCGCGCACCCGCCGCCCGCGCCGCCGCCATCAGCGGATCGTAGGCCGGCGTTTCGATCAAAACGTCGTCACCCGGTGCGAGCAGCGCCATCATCACTTCGAAGTTCGCGCCGGAGGCTCCGGCGGCGATCGAGATGCGATCGACGGTGGTGCCATAGCGGCCCGCGATCGATGCACGCAGCGCCATCAGGCCTTCGTCGGTATTGCCGCTGATGTCGAACGCATCTCGGGCGCGGACGTCGCCGAGCAGCTCCGCCGTCGTGACCGGCACGATCCCGCTCGACGCAAGATCGTAGGTCACGCGCGGGCGAACTTTTGCCCAACGCAGGTAGGCTGCGGGAATGTTCAACGCTGCCGGTTCCAGTACAGAAACGCTGGTATTCCCGCGGCCATCAGGGCCGCGCCGATCGCGGACTGCAATGGGCTGACCCGAACCACGCTGACGACGATCGCAACCGCGGCCACGACGAACACGGCCGGCGTCAGCGGGTAGCCCCACATCCGGAACGGCCGCGACGCCTCCGGCATGGTGCGGCGGAACACGAACACGGAAGCGACGGTCAATCCGAAAAAGATCCAGTCGGCGAACACCACGTAGTCGAGCAGCGTGCCATACGTGCCGGTCAGCGTCAGCGCAATCGCCCACGTCGACTGCAGGACGATGGCGAGCGAGGGCGTCTGGTAGCGCGGGTGCAGCCTCGCCACTTGCGGAAAGAACGCGCGATCGGCCGCCATTGCGTAATAGACGCGCGTCGGCGCCAGCACACACAGATTGAGGAACCCGAACGTGGAAATGGCGATGGCCGCGGTCACGAACCGATCGCCGGTCGCGCCAAACAACAGGCGCGCGGCATCCGATGCCGGCGTCGTGGTCGCGGCCAGCCCGCCGAGCCCAAGCGCCTTCAGGTACGCGAAGTTGATGGTGATGTACACGAACGCGACGATCGCGGTGCCGGCGAGCAGGCAGACTGGCAGAATGCGCTTCGGATCTTTGATTTCTTCGGCGACGTAGTTCGCGTTCTGCCAACCGCCGTAGGCAAAGACGATCGGAATCAGGGCCGCGCCGAACGCCGTCAGCGAGCCTGCCGCGGCCGGCGCCGGCGCGTCAACGATCGCGAGCGCGCCGCTGAACAGCAGCCCGCCGGCAATCAGCACGGCAAGCGCCGCGACTTTCAGGACCACGAACACGTTGAGGAGTCGGCTGCCGGGAATCACTCCAAGGTAATTGATCACCGAAAGGAAGACGATGGCGCCAACGGCAATTGCGCGCACACCGGCCATGCCGACGCGCGCCGACGCCTGCGGCGTATCCGTCACCAGCCGCACTGCATACTCGGCGAACGTCATCGCGACCGCCGCCATCGCGCCGCTCTCGATCATGAAGAGCAGCGCCCATCCGTACAGGAACGCGACCAGCGGATGATATGCCTCGCGCAGGTAGACGTACTGCCCGCCCGCGGCCGGCAGCATCGCGCCCAGCTCCGCGTAGGCCAGTGCCCCGATCACCGCAATCGCCGCGCCGGCCACCCACGCACCAATCACCAGCGCAGATGAATCGAGCCGCTGCGCAACGATGTAAGGATTGATGAAAATGCCGGATCCGATGATCCCGCCAATGACGATCATCGTGGCGTCGAAGGGCCCGAGCGCGCGCTTGAACGGCTGCGTCACGTTGCGGACGGAGCCTACCATGACGCGATCGATCGGCGGCGACGTACGTTATCGTGCGCCATGACCAACATCGACACGTTGCTCGACCAGTACGACACCGGGAAGCTGTCGCGCCGCCAGTTGTTGGCGGCGCTCGCAGTGTTCGGGACAGCGGCTCCGGCCGCCGCCTCGCAGGCCGCAAATCCGATCGGCGCGGTGAAGTCCATGAACCACGTCAGCATCTTTGTGCCTGACGTGCAGAAGTCCGTTGAGTTTTACCAGCGGCTGTTCGGCATGCCGGTGCTGACACGGCAGGATCCAGGCGTCAACCTGTCGGCGGGCGCGGGCTTCCTCGGCATCTACCCGAATCAGGCCGGCGCCACCGGCGGATCGATCAATCACTTGTGTTTTGGTATGGACAACTTCGACGCCGACGCGGTACTGAAACAGCTCACCGATCGCGGCATCAAGGCCAACATCCGGATGCGCGGCGATACCAAGGAGCTCTACTTCACCGATCCCGACGGCATTCGGGTGCAGTTACAGGACCAGCGCTACATCGGCGGCACCGGCGTCCTCGGCGACAGACCTCCGAAATAGGCCGGCCGCTTTTGTGGCACAATCCGCGGTCTGTTCTGCCGCCGCTGGCGGGGTGACGTGCCCGCCCGGCCGCTTTCTTGGTGAAGGTGACGGTGACGCAATGATGAAGACACTGACGATGATGGTGATGGCGCTGGCGATTGCCGGCTCCGGGTTCGCGCAAACGCAGGTGCGGTATGTGAAGTATCAGGCGGGCAATCGCGTCGCATGGGGCGTGCTCGAAAACGAGACCACGATTCGCGAGATTGCCACGCCGCCGTGGGAAGGCACCAAGCCCACGGGCCGCACGCTGAAGCTGGCCGAGGTGAAGCTGATGGCGCCGGCAGAAGCCAAGAAGGTGATCGCCGCCGGCTTGAATTACAAGAGCCACATCGGCCAGGCCGCGCCGGCCAAGTACGTCGGCCTGTTCGCGAAGTTCCCGACGTCGTTGATCGGCCACGAAGGCGAGATCATTTACCCCGCCGACGCCACGACCGTGCACTACGAAGCCGAAATCTGCGTGGTGATTGGTAAGAAGGCGCAGCACATCACCGAAGCGCAGGTCAAGGATCACATCTTCGGCGTCACCGCCTGCAACGACGTCAGCGAGCGCGCCTGGCAGAAAGCCGACTTGCAGTGGTTCCGCGCCAAGGCCGCCGACACCTTCGGGCCGATGGGGCCGGCGCTCGTCACCAACGTCGATTACAACAATCTCAAGCTGATCGGCCGCCACAACGGCAAGGTGGTGCAGGAAACCGAGACGCCGCTGCTGATTTTCTCCATCAACAACATCGTGTCCTACGTCAGCCGCTACATCACGCTCGAGCCCGGCGACGTCATCTTCACAGGGACGCCCGGCGTGACCCAGGCCATGCAGCCCGGCGACACGTTCGAAGTGGAAATCCCAGGCATCGCCCTGCTGCGCAACAAGGTCGTCGCAGCGAAGGCGCCGGCCGCTTCCCAGCAGTAACGTCATGATTCATCGCGCGCTCGCCCTGACGCTCGCAACGGTTGTCACCACGACGCTTGCCGGACAAGAGCCCGCCCCCATCGGGCGGGTTTCGCGTCCTGGAGTGGACGGACGAGCGCCGATGATCGAATCGATCACGCAGGCCGACCTGCGCGCCGATCTGTTCTTCCTCGCGGGCGACGCGATGCGCGGCCGCCTCACCGACACCAACGAAAACCGTCTTGCTGCTGAGTACATCCGCGCGCGCTTCGAGCGAGCCGGCTTGCGGCCGGTCGCCGGCAGCAATTCGTACTTTCACAACTACAACCTGATGACCGCCTCCCTCGGCGGCGACAACACGATTCGCGTGCCGGCGGGTCCTGGCGGCTTGCGGGAGTTCAAGAGCGGGCAGGACTTTTATCCGCTCCGGTTCAGCGCCAGCGGCCAGGTCACCGGTAAGGTCGTCTTTGCGGGATTCGGCATCACCGCGCCGAAATGGAATCACGACGACTATAAGGGCGACGTCCGCGGCAACATCGTGATGGTGATCGATCACGAACCTGGCGAGCGGGATCCGAACAGTCCATTCGAAGGCATCGTGACCGCCGAACCCGCCGCCGCGTGGCGCAAGGCGTTGGCCGCGCAGGACAAAGGCGCGATCGGCATCCTGTTCGTCAGCGACGTCCACAATCATCCCGACGTCACGAATTTCGAGCAGGCCGCGCGTAACTTCTGGCCGGACACTGCGCCGCGCATCCCGAATTACACGCTGGCGGCCTGGGCGGACCGGATTCGCATTCCCGCAGTGCAGATTTCTCCCGCACTCGCCGCCACGCTCGTACCGTCGGCCAACGTATCATTCGCGGACTTCACTAAACGTGCGGAGGTTGCCGGCGGCATGACGGCGATGCCGCTGTCCGTGGAGATCACGCTGCGAACGTCCGTCGACCGCCACCTCGTTTCGGATCGCAACGTGCTCGGCCTGATCGAAGGCAGCGATCCCAAGCTGAAGGACGAATGGGTGCTGGTCACCGCGCACTTCGATCACGACGGCGTCAACGGCACGCAGGTGCTCAACGGCGCTGACGACAACGGCTCGGGCACGGTCGCGCTGCTGGAGATCGCCGATGCCTACGCGCTCGCCGCCCAGCAGGGTCAGCGTCCGAAGCGAAGCGTGCTGTTCTGCGCGTGGAATTCAGAGGAGCGCGGGCTGCTCGGCGCGTGGGCGTATACCGAGCACCCGCCGGCGCCGCTCGCCAACATCGCCGGCGTGCTCAACATGGACATGATTGGCCGGAACGAGGAAGTGCCGATCGGCGGTGGCAACCGCTTCAACGGTCTCGAAGTGCAGACGGCGGAATCCAACGCCAATGCCGTCAACATGATGGGCTACGCCCGCGCCCCGGAGCTGGCGGCGGTGGTCGATGCTGCGAATGCCGGCATCGGTCTCGATATCAAGAAACGCTACGACAACAACGCCTCGAACCTGGTCCGCCGCAGCGATCAGTGGCCGTTCCTGCAGCGCGGCGTGCCGGCGCTCGGCTTCATGACCGGCCTGCACCCCGACTATCACACCCAGTACGACCGTCCGGAAAAGATCAACTACGCGAAGATCGAAAAGATCGCGCGGCTGATCTACCAGGCAAGCTGGAACCTGGCAAATGCAGCCGCGCGTCCGAAATCGGCTACGACTTCGGTCGAGAAACCGGCGGAACCACGCCGTTGACGCGGTAGGCGGTGACCAGCTTGCCGTAGTGTTCGCCCTGGTGCTCGAGCCAGCCAATCAGGCTCGGGGAGGGCTTGGCTTCGACCAGCGGATACGACGCCGCAATCGCCGCTTCCATTTCCTTGACCATGCTCTCGCGCGTCTGCGGCTTGCCGGCATCGGCCTTTTCGCGCGCGGCGAAGTCGAACTTCTCACCCTTCGCGACCGCCGTGGTCATTTCGAGACCGATCGTCACGTGACGCAGTTCCTCGAGGACGCTGCGCGAATCCGGGTGCGGCTTCCAGCCAAGCTTGCTGTCGGGAAATTGCGTGTCCTTGGCCATCACCAGGATCTTGTCGTGAATGTTCTTCCAGCTTCGAACGATGACCTGCTCGTAGGTCGGCGGCGGTTTCGGCGTCGTCGTCTGCGCCGCTGCCTCCGAGATCCCGACTGCCAGCGTGGCCAACGCCACCACCGTACATACACTGAATCGCTTCATCCCTGCCTCCACAGACGGTATATGCCACACGGCGCCAAAAGTATTCCGGCGATGCGATGAAAGCCGGGACTAACGGATTACGAATTCGGTGAGCGCGAATCGGGCGACGCCGCCCTGCACGTTGATGCCGTGGCCGAAAGAACAGCCGCCGCCAAACGTCACTCCCAGCCGGCTCACGTTGAGCAGCGCCTTGTCGAAGAAATACCGCGTCTCGGCGTCGGCGTTGCCGAATCGTCCGTTGACGCTCGAAAAGTTTTCCGGCTTGAGCGGCACGCTGATCGACGCCGGGCCCGGCGCCAGCGTCACCGCCCGCGGATTCGACCACCACCGATCGTAGACACCATTGCCGTTGTCATTCGCCCAGAAGAACGGACGCACCGACGACGGGATGGTGCACGAGGCCGATTGCGGATCGAGCGAATTGAAAACGACGGGTAGCCCGGTGACGGTGATCTGAAACGCCACCGCGATGGTGCCGCGCAACGCGCTGAGAGGGCTCGCGGTGAACAGGTAATGCATCGACCCGCTGCGCGGGAACTCGAACGTCAGCATGCTGCCGTCGGTCGCCAGCGGGTAGGGGTGCGGATCGCTGATCGTGTCCCATGACGCGCTGATGAGCGGCAGCGTCAATGGTGTTGGCGACGGCTCCGTCGGTGATCCGCCGCACGCCGACAGCACGATGACGGACGCCGCCACTAGTCCTCGTATCGCGCGCCGTCTAGACATCATTGCTCGCGGTTCGCGATGCCCCGCTCCCGGCTCCAGGCGCCCGGCTCAAAATGTCGCGATCGTATTGAGCGGCGATCCCGTTCCGCCCGTCACCGGCAGTGGATTGATCGTGATCATGAATTCCCAGCGCTTCAATTTCGCCGCCGTTTCCGCCAGCGCTTCCAGGTCCTGATTGTCGAGGATGTGGACGCCGAGCGCCGTGATCAGCAGCGTGTGCACCGGCAGGTTGACGCCGCTGACAAGAGTCGGCACGACTTCCGCCGCATCATCGCTGCCGACGATCGCGACGCCGCGCGCTTTGATGAACGGAGCGATCGACGCGTGAAAGCCGGCTGCGCTGCGTCCCACCGGCCATGGCCCGACCTTCGCGCGCCGGGCCCAGCGGCCGGTACGCAACAGAATCACGTCACCGGATTGAATCCGCGTGCCGGACATCTTTTCCCACGCCTCGACATCTTCCTGGTAAACGGCGGTCCCCGGCTCCAGATACGGGACACCCTTCAACCGCGGTATGTCGATCAGCACGCCGCGGCTGATCACGCCGTGCTTCAGCGTATCGATGCCGAGTTTCGTGCAGCCCTTGTCGGTGTTGACGGCCGCGCGCGAGTAGCCGTTGTAGGTCTGATCCTTGTAGAGAATGTGGCACAGCGCATCGAGATGGCTGTGCGCGTAACCGTGGTACGACACCCGCCACGTGTCCGTAGTGAAGCCCTGGTTCATCGTGTGCTCGAACGGCAGCGCGTTGTCCTCCGACTTCTCGGTGATCGGGTTGTGCACGAGCGACACGGTCTGGCCGGTTTTCGCGAGCGCCAGCGCCTGCCGGCGCTTTGCCGGCGTAATCAGATTCACCGACCCCAATTGATCGTCGGCGCCCCACTGGCCCCAGTTTTTCACCTCGTGAAACAGCCGATCGAATTCGTCGGCGTTGGCCGGCGATCGGTTGCCTGAGGGAGCCGACGCCACGGGTTGGGCAAACGCTGCGTGTCGCGGCGCCGATGCGAAGACCAATGCAAAAACGGCAAGCAGTGCGGCGACGACGATGGCGTGGCGCATGGCGACGCATCATACAATGCCGTGATGGCCACTCTGGCAGCCACCGACCTGCGACCGCGGCGGCTGGTCATCGACCACCCGACGCTGACCGTTGAAGGCCGCACGCTCCAACACGTGCAGCTTGGCGGATGGGTCTACGGCCCGGAGCTCGGCACCGCTCCCGCCGTCGTGATCGTCGGCGGCATCACGGCGTCGCCATTTCCATTCGGCGACGGGCAGGCATCCGGCGACGATGCGCGCGCAGCGTGGTGGCCCGCGCTCAACGCCGCGGACCTGATCGATCCGTCCAAGCACACCGTCCTCTGTCCCTCCTGGCCCGGCAACGGCTCGACGTGGCAGGGCTTTGACGATCCACAGTCGCATGAATCGATTTCGGTGGCCGGTCTCGCCGACCTCGTCGCCGCGTGGTTGGACGGCTGCGGCTGCGCCGTCCCGGTGACCTGGGTCGGCGCCAGTCTCGGCGGCATGGTCGGTGTGCTGTTCGCCGCGCGGCATCCGGAGCGTTGCGCGAAACTGATCACGATCTCCGCGGGGCTCAGGCCGGACGGATGGGGAACGGCGACGCGGCACTTGCAGCGTGAGCTGGTGCGCGACGGATTGCGCAATGGCGACGTGGCGACGGGCATGATGCGCGCCCGGCAGCTGGGCATGCTGACCTACCGCGGCCGCGACGAGCTCGATACTCGGTTTGGCAAGCTGTTGCCGCACCTGGAACGGCCGCCGGTCGCGGAGTACCTCGATCATCACGGGCGGCGCTTCGCGCAACGGTTTCCGGTCAAGACGTTTCTGCTGCTGAGCGAGGCGATCGATCGCGAATCGTTCGGCGATGCGTCGGCGGTTCGCGCCGCCATCTCGCGCATCACCGCCGACACCATCGTCGTCGGCGTGCCCGGCGACATGCTGTTTCCGTGGGCGTTGCAGGTGGAGTTGCATCGCGCCCTGCAGGCGGCCGGGGCGGACTCGTCGTTGTGGAAGCTGGAGTCGTTGTACGGCCATGACGCGTTTCTCGCGGATCAGGATCGTCTCGCCGACCTGTTGCGCGGCTCCGGCGTCTTCGGCCGGCCGCTCAAGACGGCGCCGCGGCCGAGATTCGAGGGGGTCGGCGTCGAGCCGGTGCGCGAAATCCGCATCGGGCTCGTGGGCTGCGGGACGGTTGGTCGCGGCCTGCTCGAGATGATCGATCGGCAGAATGACGCCGTCGCCGATCGCTACGGCGTCCGGTTCCGAGTGTCGCGGATCGCCGTTCGGGATCTCACCAAGGAGCGCGGGCCGCGCGCCAGCGGCATCCCCATCACCGATCGCGCCCTCGAGCTCGTCAGCGATCCCGAAGTCGACGTCGTCGTCGAAGCGGCTGGCGGCACTGCGGTGGAAGCGATTCTGGTCGCCGCGCTCGCCGCGGGGAAACCGGTTGTCACGGCGAACAAGGAACTGCTCGCGGGAAAGCTGGCGGAACTCGGCGTGCTCGCGCAGCGTACCGAAACGCCGCTCTACTGCGAGGCGGCGGCGGCCGCGGCGATACCGATTATTCGTCATCTCAGCCACCGCGCCGACGAGATCGATAGCTTGTGGGGCATCATCAACGCGACCAGCAACTTCGTCATGACACGTCTGGAGCAAGGGGATCTCACGCTCGACGAAGCCATTGCCGAGGCCCAGCGTCTCGGTTTTGCGGAAGCCGACCCGACCGCCGATCTGGATGGCCGCGACGCCGCGGCGAAGCTGTCGATCCTGGCGTATCGCGCGTTCGGTGTGTGGGTGCGTCCCGATGGTTTCCTGGTTCGCGGCATTCAGGATGTCGATCCGGTCGATTGCGATCTGGCAGAGTCGATGGGCTTCCGTATCCGGTTGATCGCCCGGGCCGGTCGCATCAGCGGCGCGCTCGATATCGCCGTCGAACCCATGCTGTTGCCGTCGTGGCACTTGCTGGCTTCGGTCGAAGAGGAATACAACGCTGTGTACCTGCGCTGCGTGTCGTCGGGCGACCTCAGCTTGTTCGGTAAAGGCGCCGGCTCGCTGCCGACGGCGACCGCGATGCTCGGCGATCTGATCGATCTCGCACAGGACAATTCCGTGCGATGGCCGGTGCCGCACGCGCTGCCTGTCGCCCGCGATGGCTCGGCGATCGTGCCCGCGCCGCGCCGACATTACCTCCGCATCAGCGGTCAGCCGCATCCGGGCCTCGAGCGCAAGTTCGAAGGTCTGGTCCGCCGGATGGGATTGATCGTCCAGAACCGTGCGGCGCGCGAAGATCGGGACCGCACCAACGTCGCGTTCATGGTGTCGCCGTGCAGCGACGCGCAGATCGCGGAGATCCATCACGCGCTCGGCAAACTCGCCCGGGTCGAACAACGGCTCTCACTCGGGGTGTTGGATTAGTGCCTGCCGGTAGTCGTGACACCACGGTTCGGATCGCCGACTACCTCGATCCGGCGAGCTCGCCGGACGAGCGTCCGGATGTCACGATGATGTCGGAGGCGACGCGTGCGCTGCACGCGGCGATCGATGCCCACACGCGCCGGACGCGAATCCCTTATCTGCATCCTGACGAGCCGACGGTGCAGCTGGACCTGCTCGGCTCCAGGAATGTCATCGCGTGGCAGGAAGGCAAGGTTGCCTTTCTCTTCGCCAGCGAAGGCTGCTGGTCCGAGCTGCCGCACCTTTACGCGCGTTACGGCACGACGGCGACCTCGCAACTGATTGCCAAGCTCAAGTCTCTCGAACATGCCACGGCCGCGGTGGTCTGTGATTCCGGCATGCAGGCTACCGCCCTGGCCTTCGATGTGTTGATGGAGCCCGCCGACTACGCTCGAGGGACGCCTGGATCCCACGCCGTGCTGATGCGCCAGGTCTACAACAAGACCCGCAGTTACCTGGAATTACTTGCGAACCGGGTCGGCGGCTCGATCACGATCGTTGACGATGGCGATGCTGGCGCGCTTGCCGGCGCGATTCGTCCCGACACTCGGTTGGTGTTCGCGGAGACGTTTACCAATCCGCTGGTCCGCGCGCAGGACCTCGACGCGCTTCGTGACGTCATGACGCGGGCGCGAACGATCGCGCCTGCCGTGCGCCTGGTGCTGGATACGACGATCGCGTCGCCGTGGGCGTTCAAGACGCCGCCGCTCGCCAACGGCGTCGACGTTGTCGTCGCCAGCGGCACCAAATCGCTGGGCGGCAACGATCGCGACATGTGGGGTTATGTCGCGACGAACGACACGCCTTTCGCCAATGCGATGATGGACCTGATGGCGATGCGCGGCGGCATCCTCGACTGGCGGCGCGCCGAGGCGATCCTGTCGACGATCGATGCAGCGGATGCGGCCCATGCGAGCCGATCGGTGTCCGCGGCGAAGATCGCCGCGTTCTTGAGCCGCCATCCCAGGATCAGCGAAGTCTTTCACCCATCGTTGCCGGGCCACCCGGATCGCAAGGCGATCGACACGCAGTATGCGCGTCACGGGTCGCTGCTCTCCTTCCGCATCGTCGACGCCGACGAAGAGCGCACCCGGCACTACGCGGATGTCCTGGCGACGACGCTGGTGGTGCGATACGCGTTATCCTTCGACGGGCTGACCACCAAGGTGAATCATCACAAGACCGTTTCCGAATATTTCACGCGTGAAGATCAACTGAAACGCAATGGCTTCGATCGCCTGATCCGGCTCGCCGTCGGCCTCGAAGATGCCGACGACGTCATCGCCGCGCTCAACTGGACATTGCACCACGGCGATCGTGTCACCACTGCGGAGATCGAGCACTGGCAACGCGAGCGCGCCGCTTCCCTGGGACTCTGAACCATGACCTCGACACAGAACGTCCGTCGCACCGCTTTTCTCGTTGAGACCATCCGCTGATGGGAGCGACCGCACATCTCGGCATCAAGAGCGGCGAATACGATCGCGCGATCGCGACGCTGATCCCGCATTACCGCGAGCTCATCGAAGCCGCGGCTGACGCCGTCGACATCATCGCGCGCAACGCGCCGGCCGTCGTCGATCTGGGCACCGGCTCAGGCGCCCTTGCGCAGCGGATCCTGGCGGTCCGCCCGAAGGCGCGCCTGATTGGCATCGATGCGGATGCGTCGATGCTCGAATCGGCGAGCCGGCGGCTGCGCGGCAACATCCAGACCATCGAAGAGAATTTCGAGCGCATCCACATTCCGCGGTGCGACGTCGTCTCGGCGTCGTTCGCGCTGCATCATGTGCCGACCGGCCGGCGCAAGGGCGCGCTCTACAAGCGCTGCTTCGCGGCCTTAAGGCACGGCGGCATGTTTGTCAGCGCGGATTGCTATCTCGCTGCCAGCGGCAAGGTGCAATCACGCCACCGCGAGGCGTGGCTGCAACACCTGCAGCGCGCATATACACGCAAGAAGGCGGAGAAATTCCTGCGCACCTGGGCCCGCGAGGACGTCTACTTCACGCTCGATCGCGAAACGGAACTGCTGAAGGATGCCGGCTTCGCGGTCGACGTGACATGGCGCCGCGACTGCTTCGCCGTCGTCCTCGGCCTGAAGTGACCTGCCGGCTGTCTGGCCTGTCTGTCTGTCTGCCTGTCTGCCTGTCTGCCTGTCTGCCTGCCTAATTAAACCGCACCACGACGATGTCGATGCGGCGCTCCTGTTTTTCGGCGGGTTGCCATTGCACCAGGATCGGGCTTTGGTACTGCCCGCGCAGCATGACCGGCACATGTGATTCGCGATCGGAGCCGGCGAGAAAGCTGACGCGGCGCGTCCGGATGAACCGCCGCGCCGGCAACGACATGACTTTTGCGACGAGCCGTTCGAACGATCCCTGATCGAGCCGCAACGCTTCCATCAGCGAATTGAGGACGTGGACGACGTCGTACTTGGCGTAGTTGAGTGTCTTGCCGGGAATCGACAGCGGATCGTTCATCATGTTCCGCCCCTTGATGCGCGCGAAGCGCAGCGGGTTGCGGAGCACCTCGATCAGATCATGCTGCATCAGCAGCGTCTCGTACTCATTCACCGTCAGCCCGACGTTGCGCTCCGCCGGATCGACGATCAAGTCGACGCGGGCGCGCTCGACGCCGGCGCGCGCCACGATGTCGTTGACCTGCTCGAGCAACCCGAGCTTCGGGTCGGCGAGGTTGATCGAATCCATCGGGTGCCTGGACACCGGAATCGCCACCGACGCGCGCGACACGATCTCGTCGTGATCGTAGGCGACCACCGTCGTCCTGCGTTGGCGGCTCAGCACATCGGTCTTGCCGTCGAGCTCGATGAAATACACCGGAGCATCCGGCCGCGTGCGGTAGGTGACGCAGTTGCGCATCCCGGCGCCGATGAACGTCAGGTGCGAGTCGGCGTTGCGAGGCTCGACGATCTTCTGCTCGTCCGTCAGCTCGCTGCGCAGCTCCATCTGGTCGTGGCGATATTCGCCGCCCTGCGGGAACAACGCATGGAAGGCCCGGAAGAATTGCGACACCAAATCGTGCCGGTGATGCAGGCGCACCGACAGGCTCTGATCGAGATAGCCGGCGGTGGTGTGGAACGACGTATACAGAGCGCGCCGGTGACGGCGGAGCAGATCCCCAAACTCCTCGGTGATGCGGCGGTTGACGTCAATCGCTTCGAAGCGGCGTTGCGGCGCCAGCGTCAGCGTCAACTCCGTCGGTCGGGTTCCGATCATGCGAGGCTCTGCCTGGCCGGCGTCTTGGCGAAGGCGGCTGAACGTTGCGCGAAGTCGGCGGCGTCCGTCAAGTCCGCGGCGGTGCAGCCCCGCAGCGCCAGGATCCGTTCGATCACTTCGCCGACGACGCTGTCCGGCGTTGACGCGCCTGCGGTGATGCCGATCCGGACGTCGCCGTCGGCCAGCCACGATGTCGCGACGCTCTCCTCGTTCGCACCGAGCTTTCGGTGACGAAGTCCGGCGGCGTCGACGCACGCGGGGTTGTCGATGTAGAAGGTGTCGACAAGTGGCGCGCACATGCGGGCCAGCGCTTGCGTGTTGCTGCTGTTGTAGCCGCCGATGACGATCATCACGTCGAGCCCGCCGGCATTGAGCATGTCGAGGACGGCGTCCTGGCGCTCCTGCGTAGCCGAACAGATCGTATCGAAGGCGCGAAAGCGCGACTCGAGCCCTTCCTCGCCGTAGCGATCGATCATCGCCTGGCGCAGCGTCGCCTGCACCTTCAACGTCTCGCTCATCAGCATCGTCGTCTGGTTGGCAAGGCCGATGCGCTGCAGGTGCGACTCGGGATCGAAGTGCTCGCTTGCCGCATCCTTGAACCGCGCCATCAGCGCCTCGCTGCCGATGCGGCCGCGGATGTAGTCGCAGACCAGCTCCGTTTCGGCAACGTCGCGCACGCACAGGTACTGACCGTGCTCGTGCGTCAACGCCTGAGAGGCGGTCGCGCGTGTTTCTTCGTGATAGTGCTTGCCGTGAATGATCACGGTGTAGCCGTCACGCGCGTAGTAGTGGACCTTCTTCCAGACGTTCAACACGCTGCCGCAGGTCGTATCGACCAGCACGCACTGCTTGGCCTTGAGATGCTGCAATTCCGGCACGCTGACGCCGAACGCCGGAAGGATCACCACGTCGCCGGGGCCAATCTCGCGGAATCGCTCGATCGGATCGCGCGAATCGTCCAGGATGCGGATGCCCATGTCCTGCAGCCGGCGATTGACGTCGGGGTTGTGAATGATTTCTCCGGACAGAAACACGCGGCGATCCGGAAACTGGCGACGCGTCTGGTAGGCGTAGTCGACGGCGCGATCGACGCCGTAGCAGAAGCCGAATTCCTTTGCCAGTTTGAAGTGCAGCCCGCCTGCCGCGGCCTCGTAGCCAAGCGCCTTCAGGCGTTCGACGACGGCACTTTGGTAAGTACGCGCCAAAACGGGCCCGACCTCGGATTTCAGGCCGAAACCCTTCTGAAAATACGTCTCGCTCACGTGGCGACGATTATATCACTTTGCAATACAAAGTAGGCCTTGCCGGCAGCGTCAGACGACCTGATACGATGACTGGCTCATGCGTGCGGTTTTCGTCGTGTTCGCGTTGTTTGCCGTCGTTCCTGAGGCGCTCGGCCAGCCTGCTGGAAGGCCGGCACCGACCGTGCGCGCCTATCCGGTGGCGCAGCCGATGCGGATCGACGGCAGGCTCGATGAAGAGGTCTATGCGTCGACACCGGCGATCAGCGATTTCGTCCAGCAGGAACCCGACGAGTTTCAGCCGGCGACCGAGAAGACCGAGGCGTGGATCTTTTTCGACGAAGACCACGTGTATGTGTCGGCGCGCAACTGGGAGTCGCATCCCGAGCGTCGTGTTGCCAACGAGATGCGGCGGGACACCAGCCAGCTGCGCCAGAACGATACGTTTGCCGTCATGTTCGATACCTTTCATGACAAGCGCAACGGCTACATTTTTTATGCGAACGCCATCGGCGGTATGTCGGACAGCCAGATTACCGATGAAGGGCCGCCGAACACCGACTGGAACACCGTGTGGGACGTGCGCACCGGAACGTTCGACGGCGGATGGACCATTGAAATGGCGATCCCGTTCAAGTCGCTCCGCTACCAGCAGGGGACCAGTCAGACATGGGGTATCAACCTCCGGCGCGTCGTACGGTGGAAGAACGAGTGGTCGTATCTGGCCCAGGTGCCCCGCGCGCTGACCACATTCCGCGGCATCTTGAAAATCTCCTCGGCCGGCACGCTTGAAGGCTTGCAGGTGCCGTCCGGCACCGCCAACCTCGAAGTCAAGCCGTTCGCGCTTGCGGGCGTATCGACCGATCGCACGGTGACGCCGGTCGTCGACGGCGATGGTCACGCGCGCGTCGGCGGCGATTTGAAGTACGGCATCACCCAGGGCATCACCGTTGATCTGACCGTCAACACGGACTTTGCGCAGGTCGAAGTGGACGAGCAGCAGGTCAACCTGACGCGCTTCAGCCTCTTCTTTCCGGAGACCCGCGAGTTCTTTCTGGAGGGCTCCGGCATCTTCACCTTCGGCGGCGTGACGCCGCGCCGGGACCAGCCGCCCGGCGATCTCCCGGTGCTCTTTTTCAGCCGGCGCATCGGGCTCAACGAAGGGCGCGTCGTGCCGATCCGCGGCG
>DASPNQ010000217.1:0-28913 GCA_035626435.1 Vicinamibacterales bacterium | reverse complement strand
GTGCCGTTCGGGGCGATCGCCGGCTGCGCGCTGAACAACCCGGGGTTGTCGTGTGTCACTACGAAGCTCACCGACTGGCCCGATTCATCGGGCGGGCCGGCGCTGATGCCCGTCGCCCAACCGGCGATCGACTGTGAACCGGCGGTCGCCCCTGTGGTCTGATTGGCGCCCTTGACGAAGCCCGGCGCGTCGTTGACGGGTGCGACGGTAATCGAGATGGTCCCTGTCGGCAACGACGCGGCCAGCGCGCTGACTTCTGCCGAAGAAAGCGCGCGGTTGAACACCTGCACGTTGTCGAGATCGCCGGCGAAGAACTCGCCGCTCTGATCGTTTCGCCCGCCGATGTCGAAGCGTTCGTTCGGATTCGCATACAGCCGCGTCGTGGTCTGCGCAACCTGCGAGCCGTTGAGGTAGAGGGTCAACACCCCCTGGGTGTGGCGCGCACCCAATGTCGACTGGGCGTCATAAGTCAGCGTCACGAGATACCACGTGTTGAGTGCGATCGACGGACCGGCCATGAAGGAGTTGCTCGACGGCGGAGGGTCCGCGGTGAAGAGCGCCTGGAAGGCGCCGTCTTTCAACACGACGTTTCGATAGAACGCCCCACCGATGGTCGTCTGGCTCGTCAGGCTGCGGCCCCAGATGCCGGAGCCATTCTGTGTCGGCCGCGCCCACATGCTTACCGTCCAGCTGTCGGCGGCGAGGCTGGTGGTGTCCGTTACGCGAATCTGCTGATTCGTGCCGTTCAGGCGAAACGCCTGTCCGTTACGGCCCGCCACGATCATCACGCCGTTCAACAGCGTGCCGCTGGCCGAGCCGGCGAGGTCGATTGCCGTCGTACCCGACACCCCGTCGGCGTCCCACCTGCTCGACGCGGCCGGCGCCAGGGGCGCGTGCCCGTCGTCGGCCGTGAACGTAAAGCTGTCCGGCCCGTTGTAGTTCGGCGCCGGGGTGTAGGTCAGGTTGGGCGCCGTCCCGCTCACGGTGCCATGTGCCGGCTGCGCATATACGAACGTCAGCGCGTCGCCCTCAACGTCGGCGCCGGTCAGCGTAATGGCCTTGGCGGTGTCCTCGTCAGTCGACAGGCTTTGCCCGTTCACGGTTGGCGCGTCGTTGACGGCGTTGATGGTGATCGACACCGTCGCGGTGTTCGAGGTCAGCGACCCATCGCTGGCGGTGAACGTGAAGCTGTCGCTGCCGTTGAAATGTGCATTCGGCGTGTAGGTGCGGTTTGCACCGGTGCCCGACAAGGTACCGTTGGTTGGGCCGGAGGCGACATTGTAGGTCAGTGATCCGCTGTCGAGGTCGAACGCGAACAGCGTGATCGCCGCCGCGGTGTCTTCGTTGGTCGTCACGCTCTGCGAGTTGGCGACCGGCGCGTCGTTGACCGCCATGATGGTCACCGTGGCGGTCTGGGACGCGCACAAGCTCGGCGTCCCGCCGTCGCAGACCTGAATCGCAACGGTGCAACTGGCCGGGGGTACCGGCCCGAACGGCGTGAAGGCGAAAACGCCGCTCGCCGCGCTGATGGTCCCGCCGCAGGTGTGCGTTGCCAGCAGGCTCCAGGTCTGGCCGGGGCCGTCGGCATCGCTCATCGTCGGGGCGTAGGTATAGGGCGTGTCTTCGATGGCCGTCGGCGGCGCGGCACTGGTGATGACCGGCGCATCGTTGACGGGGTTGACGGTGATGCTCACAGTCGCCGGCGGCGACACCAGGCCGCCGCTGATGCTGGTGCCGGCCAGGCCGCTCGACCGTAGCGCCGTGATGTCGCCGGCGCTGAACGCCCGCGAGTAGATTGCCACCTCGTCGATCCAGCCGTTGAAGGCGCCGTAGTCACCAGGGCGCAGGCCAATGGCCGTCGTCTGATTCCCTGAGAAGCTGGCGGGGCCGCTGGCAGTACCCACCGGCACCCCATCCACGAATGCGGTAATCGTCCCGGGCGTATACACGCCCACCAGGTGATGCCAGTTGCCATCGCCGAGGTCCGGCCCGACGTTCTGCACGATGGCGCCGCCGCTGACCTCGAAGAACACCTTGCGGTTCCGCAACATCAGCTGCCAGGCCGAGCCGCTCCATAATTGCGACACGATTTCCATGTCGCTCGTGGACCCGGGCGAGGGCAATTTCACCCAGGCCGCCACCGTGAACCCACCGGTGAGCGAAATCGATCCGAGGCTGACGGAGTCCTTCCCGTCGGACGGATCGAAGCGGTACGAGCTGCCGGCGACTCCTGGCTCCAGCAACGGCGACCCGGCAATGACGCCGTTGTGCAATCCGACGACATCGACCGGCGATGCGCCGTTGAGGGTCCAGCCCCCTACCAGGTCAGCGCCATCCGACGCGGTGAACGTGAAGCTGTCGCTGCCGGCGTAATTGGCCGCCGGCGTGTAGGTCACGTTCGGGCCGGTGCCCGTGACCGTGCCATGCGACGGTTGCGAATAGCTGAACCTCAGCGCATCGCCGTCGACGTCCGTGCCGGCGAGCGTGATCGCCTTCGCCGTGTCCTCGTTGGTCGAGACGCTCTGTGCATTCGCCACGGGGGCGTCGTTGACGCCGGTGACCGTAATCGTCATCGTCGCCGTATTGGAGTCGGTCAGCCCGTCGTTCGCCTTGTAGGTGAAACTGTCGGAACCAAAGAAATTGGCGTGCGGCGTGTAGGTGCGCGTCTTGGTGGTGCCGCCGGTCACCGTGCCTTTGGTCGGACCGCTCACGATGGTGTAGGTCAGCGCATCGCCATCAGCGTCGCTTGCCGACAGCGTTATGGTTTTGGCGGTGTCCTCGTTCGTCGAGTCCGCGGCGTTGACCGCCACCGGCGCGGTGTTGATGACCGAGACGACTGTCGTGGCCACCGTCGCCCCGCCGTCGCCGTCGGTGACGCGCACGGCGACGGTCTTCGAGCCCAATGAGGTATATGACCGCTGTGCGGTGTTGCCGATTTGCGGCCCGACTTCGTAGATGCCGTCGTTGTCGAAGTCAAACTCGTAGCGCAACGGGTCTGACGCGCCGGCGGGATCCGACGCCGTCACGGTCACCGTCACCGGCGCGCCTCGCGTCACGGGCCCGTTATTCGTGGCGCTGGCCGTCGGCGCGACGTTGACGACGGTCAGCGGGAACGACGTCGTGCCGACGCCGCCGTCCTTGTCCTTCGCGGTGATCGTCACGGTCTGCGACTGCGCGGGGCCATCGCCCGTCGTGAACGACCAGTTCCAGGTCGAGGGCCCGCCGGGCTGGGTGATCAGGAAATCATCGACCACGGCCGGCCCCCCCGACGACGTCGTGAGCCCGACTGCGGCCGACGCATTGAAGCCGGCATCGGGCGTCCAGACGTAGATATACGGCGCCGAGATACCGGTACCGTCTTCGATCTTCACCGTCACCTTGTGCGCCGACTGGCTGTAGGTGAGCGTCATGCGGTGCGCCACCGTCGTCGACGGCGTGAAGTTCATCGTCTGGTTGCCGACGAGAATGATCTGGCCGGGAGCGTAGTGGTCGATCCGGAACGCGCCGCCCGGGTACCCAGGATGGAAGATGAAGCGGCGGCCGCCGAACGACATCCCGAGGTTCCAGCTGCCGTTGTTCGTGTTGCCGCGCAGCATCGCCGACACCGTCTGATCGCCGGTAAAGCCGGCTCTGGTGAACTGCACGTTGGACGGCCCGCCATCGATCCGGAGCGTCCCCCCGGTTGCCGCGGCGGTACCGGCGCTCAGCGTGAACGCTCCGTAGGTCCCGCCCGCGGAGATCGTGGCGTTCGTGGCGAAGGATTCGGACGCCAGCGTCACGGCGCCCGGTGCGGCCGTCACCGATCCGACCGAAGCGCTCAAGGTCACGGCCTCGGCGATGCCCGGGTCGAGGAATGTGCCGCTGTTGCTGGCGATCTGCGCCTCGTTGACCGACACCGAGGCGTTGACCTGCGTCAAGGATGGCGCGACGTTGACGACGACCAGCGTGAAGCTGGTGCTGCTCGTCATCCCGGCGCCGTCGTTGGCGGTCATCGTAATCGGCCCGCTGTCGGCGGGACCGTCGGTCGCCTGATAACTCCACGTCCACGTGCCTGAGTTGGTGCCGCTCTTCGACACCGTGCCCTTCGACGCCGTGATGGTGACGTTCTGGCCGGCGTCAGGATCGGCATACGTGCCGCTAATCGTCGCGACCGAGCCTTCGTTGGCCGTGATCGATCCGGCGCTCGACGCGATGACCGGCGCGGAGTTCTGAATTGTGATCGTGAAAGTCTGCGGCGCACTGGTGTCGATGCCGCCGCCGGCGGTGCCGCCGCCGTCCTGAAGCGTCACCGTGACGGTGGCCGAACCGTTGGCGCCGGATGGGGTGAAACTCAGCACGCTGCTCGATCCGGCGGTCAATGACGGCTGCTGCAGGAAGAGCGCGTTGTTGGTGTTGGTGACGGTGTAGGTCAGAGGGTCCTGACCGGACTCCAGGGGCCCCGCACTGGCAGTGGCAAAGTTCGCGATGGACTGCGTTCCGGCGTGCGGCGCGACGGTCACGGCGGAACTGGCCAAGGTGAACGTCGGCGGATCGTTCACGGGGTTGATGGTAATGGTCGCGGTCGCGACGTTGGAACTGGAGGCACCGTCGTTGGCGCGGTAAGTGAAAGTGTCGACGCCAAATTGATTCGGGTGCGGCGTATAGATGAACGAGCCGTCGGAACTTAACGCGACGTCGCCGAGTGTTGGCGGCGCGATGACGGCCGCCGTCAGCGTGTCCCCGTCGGCGTCGGCGTCGTTGGACAGCAGGCCAAGTGGTTGGGCTGCGGTAGTGGCCTGCGCGAGGGCCTGCACCTCGGCCTCGCTGAGCACGCGGTTGTAAATCGCCACGTCGTCGATCGCGCCATCGAAGAACATGGTGGATCCCGCGCCGCGCCGGCCGATGAAGAACCGCGCCGTCCCGGCTGTCGTCGTCTGCCCGGTGGTCGGCGTGCTTCCGACAAGCACGCCATCCTGGTACAACTTGAGGAACGAGCCGTGCTCGTACGTGAAGGCAATATGGTGCCAACCGTGCAGCGGGAATTCGACTGTCGACAGCGCCGTATAAATCGGCGCCGATCCATCCGGCAGGAAGAACTGCACGCGCACAGTGCGCTGGGAAAACGTGTTCGTATCGCCTGAAAGCTGGATGGCGTACTCCCACCCGCCCGAGCCGCCTTTCGTGACGATGGCTCTCTGGTTCTGGAAGTTGCTGTCCGTCGGATACGAGTCGGCGTTGACCCATACTTCGGCGGACATCTTGCCGGCGGCGCCGGCATGCGGACTCAGCAGCGCGCTGTGTTCGACGGTGACGCCCTGGTCGACGCCGTTGAGGCTAAAGGCCTGACCGATTCGGCCGGCGATGAAGGCGGGTGTGCCAGCGAGCGTTCCGTGGTTGGCGCCGACACTGTCGTTGGCATTGGTCTCGGCGCGCCACCAGCCGACAATGCCTGACGGCTTCGCCGGAAAGGAGGTGCCGCCGGCGACCACGATCGGCGCATCTTCCGCCGTGGAGTACGCGTCGTCGGCCGCGTGCGGTGTCGCGGTCACATTGCCGCCCTCGCTCGGGCCGCCCGAGTCTGGCTGGCGCGCCGGGAACACTCCATCCAATGCCAGCGCTTTGATGATTCGGCCGCCGACGTCGTCGGCGATGTGATCGGTATAGGTCCGAGTCGCGAAGATGATCGCCGGGGCACTGGCCTGGCCAGACTTGATGACCGTCACGGCGACCAGCAAAGCGAGAACCACAACCCGGAAGGGCCGAAGACTGCGGGGCATACCTTACTCCTGCTAACGATGTGACCAGTTCACGGGCGACGCACTAGCTGAAGAGTAGACCGCGAGCAGAAACTACACGAAGCTGGCTATATTGTCACGCTCTAAATGACAATAACGGACTCAAAATACACAAGTAGTCAGATCCCGGACTGTTTTCACATGTATTTGGCGTTTGACCAACTGCGCACCAGATGTCAGCGCGCGCCCCTGGGCCGCCGAAGCCGAGCGAGAAGGGCGACGACCGGCTGGCTGAGTCCTTCTGAAGCGCCAACAAAAAAGGCCCGCATGAGTGGGCCTTGGTGTTGCTGCGGAAGAAAGGACTCGACCCGAGTAGGTCGAGCCCGAAGGGCGACGACCGGCTGGCTGAGTCCTTCTGAAGCGCCAACAAAAAAGGCCCGCATGAGCGGGCCTTGGTGTTGGTGCGGAAGAAAGGACTCGAACCTTCACGCCCTTGCGGGCGCCAGCCCCTCAAGCTGGTGCGTCTGCCAATTCCGCCACTTCCGCGTGGCTCAATCTCGAATCCCACTCGAGGATTCGAGGACCGAGATCCGAAATCTACTGAGGCGTCGTGTTCCCCGGCGGAGGCGTGGCCGGAGGCGCCGCTGGTGTCGCATTGACCGGCGCGGGAGCCGGGGGCGGGCCTTCAATGCCGCCGACCACCGAACTGGTGCCGAACGAGCCCGAGACCGTCAACACCAGCGCGCCGACCACGAACAGGCCGGCGAGCACCGACGTCGCTCGCGTCAGGAGCGTCGCGCCAGAGCGCGCGCCGAACACCGCCTGGCTGCTACCGCCGCCAAAGGCGTTTGCAATATCTCCGCCCTTGCCCTGCTGCAACAGAATCGTGACGATCAGCAGCCCACAGACAATGACGTACAGCGTTACGAGGAGGTAATACCACATGACTGGAACTTCCAACTATACCATGCGGCAGACGGCACGCCGACGGCCGTCGTAACTGGCGCCAAACAGACGGGTTAGCGCCGCGTCGCGGCAATCATTTCACTGACGGCCGGGGCGAGCCTGGCCGCGACCATCGCGTTGCCTTCGGCGCTCAAATGCATGCCGTCGAAGGCGATCGAGTTATTGCTCAAATCGACGGCATCGCCCATGTCGACGTAGCGGACGCGCGCGTCGCTGCCGAAATCACGCGCGATCATGTCCGACAACGCGCGCTGTTGCGACGCGTGACGCTCCTTCTCGCCGTACTGCATGCGCGGCTGGCCGATCACCATCACCCGTTTGCCGCGCTCGAGCGCGTAACGGACCGCCGCCGCGACCGATCCACAGTAGTGCGACCACGGCGCCGCGCAACCCGGACCGGCGTGCGGGCCGGTGTCAACGGGATCGACGATGCGATCGAGCTGCCGATTAAGGGCCTCGGCAATCGCCGACGTGGCGTCCAGCGCCGCAGCCGATGTGCCCTGCGCCACGCCTGGTTTGAATTCTGCCGAGCCGCCTGCACCGCCACGCAGGAACGACGCCTTTTCACGCAACACGAGCGGCAGCACTGGAAAATAACCAGTCGCGCGAAACACCGGCGATGCATGGCGGCGCTGCGCGTTGTTGGGTTGGCCATCGCCGAAAATGTCGTTGTAACCCTCGTAAAGCAGGACGATGTCGTAATCGAGGAAGTCGTAGCTGCGCAAGGTCGGGACGAAGGCGATCGCGGCTTCCTGATGATAACCAAGATTGACGACGCGGACGTTCGGTTCCGTCTTGCGCAATTCGCGCTCGAGCAGCGCCGGCACGGTCTGCTCGACCTCCACGTCGAAGCCAAACACGGTGCTGCCGCCCAGCATCACCAGTCGCACTTCGCCTGGTTGCTTGCGCCCGACCACCGGGCCGCGATACCCGTGGCGGTTGAGTCCCGCCGATCGCTCGACCCGCGAATGCGCGTAGAGATCGGCGCCGAGAAACGCCAGCAGCACCAGCGCAAACGAGCCGCTGATCGCGATCAGCGCAAAGACGAGCCGTTTGATCGGCGACAACCGCACGCGGATAGTTTATCGCCGCTGTCGGATCACGCCGTCACCGCCACTCACGGAGTTGACGCCAACGCTGGCAGTGGAAGATGCAAGTCCAGCCACGGGTTGCGTACCGCGTACCACCACAGCATGACTGCCGTTGCAGCTGCCAGGACAAGGATGACCGACGAGGCCGCCGCCGCCAGACGCGTGCGGCCAGCCAGCAGCGGCGACGTCAGAACGAGAAATACCGGAACCACATAGGTTGCGTGGCGGAAGCCAACCGCCGCGCCGCCAAGATTGTTGGTCGTCAACAGCGCCGCGGCCAGGCTCAGGAGCGCGCCCGCCAGCAAGACGAACCGACTCGCCTGCAGTCCTCGCCAACGGCCGTGCATCAGCACACCTGCCGCCAGACCAATGATCAGGATGGGCGATAGTGTGAAAAAACCTTTGCCCGACACCAGCGCGCGCATGACGTAGCTGCCGAACGCACCCAGCGAAGCGTGTTTGATCGAACCGGTCAGCTCGGCAGCGGTAAACGTCGTGCCTTCGAAGTTGAACAGCTCGGTGTGAAAGCCCGCCGGGATCACGTCGCCGGTGATCGGAATGTTGAGCACTGCGTGGGCGACCAGCGGCATCGCGAACCACAACGCGAGGTGCCGCCCGTCACGAGCTGCCATCTGCCGTCGTTTCACCCACAAGAACACCGCGGTGGCGGGGACGAAGCTGACCAGGGGCAGCACTTCGAACGCGACCATCAGCCCCAGACTGCCGCCGAGCAGCCGCGCGCGCGCCGGCGTGCTGCCGCCGCGCTCGATCGCGATCAGCGCGAACGCCATGGCAGTCACCAGCATTGCCGAAATGCCGTGATTGTTGGACATCACGGCGTACGGAAACAGCCAGGTGCCAAACGGCAGCAGCAGCGCCGCCAGCGTCGCTCGCGCCGGCGGCACGTCAAGCAACAGCAACGTGCGCTGCAGAGCGATCACCAGCAGCGCGAACGCGACGCCGTTCGTGAACCAGACGAACAGGAAGTACGCGTAATCGACGGGAGCGCTGGTAGTCAGCCGCAGCCCGGTCTGATGAATCACCCAGTACACGGGCGCCACCAGCGTGGCCAGCAGCGGCGGCTGATGCGAGTAGTAGTGACCGTCGCGGAAAATCTTGTCGCGCGTGTTGCGAAACTTCGACTCCTCGAGGAAGTAGTTGTGCCGCTCGACCAGCGATTCGACGGTGCCAAGTCGAGACCACTCGTGCGCGCTGTCGGTGCTGGTACGCGTGAACATCCCGATGACGATCCACGCGACCAGGCCGAGCACGATCGCGGCGCGGCGGCTATCCAGCATGACCGAGGGACAGATCGATTGCGCCAAAGGCATCGACCCCTTTGAAACTCCAGGGCCAAACGCCGAGATAACCGCCGTCGCGGGCCAGCTTCACGTATTCGGCGAGCGTGTAGACCGGCGACAGATGCCCGTCGGGATGCACGCGCGGATGCCACGGGCATTCGCCGATCAACAGCGGTTTGGTGAGGCCGAAACTGGCCGCACTGCGGCCGAACAGCCAGTCCTCACGATCCGCGTCGCGCACGTCCGGATACGAATGCACCTGGATGATGTCGAGGCCGTAGGCGGGATCGTCCCATTCCTTGACGCGACTGACGCGCGCGCCGCCAAGCGTGACCTGCGCCGTCGATCGCGCGTGGATCCGGCTCGACGCATCGCCAACGAATTCACGCAGACGTTCGACGGGCCAGGCCGGCCGCCAATCGGGTTCGTTGATGATGTCGTAGGAATGAATCGCGTCCGCATTGCCGTAGCGTTCGAGGAACGGCTCGAGTACGCGCTCGCCGAACGCGCGCGACTCCAGCGCGAAGATCCGCCGCACGTCGTCCAACCACGCAAAATCGAGCAGCACGAGGCACAACCGCACGTTGGCGCTGGCGGCGATCTCGACGGCGGCATCCATGTCGTCGAAAAAGGATTCGTCGATGCCGCGCAGCTCGCCGTCCCCGCCCCAGGCGAGCCCGCCGCGCCCGTCGCCGAATACGAACCAGCGCACCACCTCGATGCGCGCCGAGGCGAGCGTGTGGAAGTCGGCGCGCACTTCGTCGAGATGCCTGGTCACGCCGGCGTGGCTGTTCCAGCGGTTGCGTCCGAAGTCGCACCCATAGTTCGGGCGGCCCTGGAACATCGTCCACGGGTAGTTGATGCCGGCGATCACACGTCGCGCGCCGTCACGTGCATCGCTGCATCCTACAGCAGTGTGCGAAAATCGCGGGCATGATCAGATGGTGCGCGCCGGCCGCAGTGCTGATCCTGGCCGCGTGCACCGGGACCGCGCCACCATCGAATACGTCGCCGGCGAGCAGCAACGCCGTGGCCGGTGCAATCGATATCACCGTGACTCCAGGTCGCGCGGTACGCGGCGACGCCGACATGCGTACGCTCGAGCCACACACCAGCGATCTCGACGGGATGATCGAGCGCGGCGTCATTCGCATTCTCGTGGCCCCCGGGCGTACGCACTTCGAAACCGACAATGGCGTGGAACGCGGGCGGACCGTCGACGCGGCCGCCGCGTTCGAACGGTTCGTCAATGAACGGATCGCACCGCGATCGATCTCGGTGACGCTGATCGCCGCCGAACCCGCGTCGCTGATCGACGATGTGATCAGCGGCCGTGGAGACATCGCCGCCAACGTGCTGCAGACATTCGAGCGGGACGAGAAAGTCGCATTCGCGAAACCGGTGCGAACTGGCATTCGCGAGTTGATCGTCACCGGCCCGAACGAACCGCGGCTCGTCAGTCTGGAAGACGTCGGCGGACGCCGGATTCACGTCCGGCGTGACAGCGACCATCACGCGAGTCTGATCAGACTGAATGCGCAGTTGAAAAGCATCAACCGGCCGCCCGCCCAGATCGTTTTGACGGACGGCACGGACGAGGAACTGCTGGACCGGGTCAATGCCGGCACCATCCCGGCGACGCTGGCAGACGACTACATCTTCGACGCCGTCCGACCGACGCGCCCGAACCTGTCGACGAACCGGGAGGTCGCCGTCAGCCAGGACGGCGCAATCGCCTGGGTGACCCGCAAGGACGCGGCGAGGCTGCTCGAGCTGATCAACGAGTTCTTCTCGCGCCACCGGCTGACCTTTTAGTTGCGCTATCTTTCCTGATGCATGCGTGTGCTCGTGGCCGAAGACGATCAGGTGATCGCCGACTTCGTCTCGCAAGGATTGCGCGAGGCCGGCTACGCGGTCGACGTCGCGACCACCGGTAGCGAGGCGCTGCGGAAGGCGCTGGCCGGCGGCTACGACGCGGCGGTGATCGACGTGATGCTGCCCGAGCTCGACGGGCTCTCGGTGATCGAACAGCTGCGCGCGAAACGGCACGCCATGCCGGTGCTGATCCTCAGCGCCCGCCACACCGTCGACGATCGAGTGAAGGGTCTGCAGGCCGGCGGCGACGACTACCTCACCAAACCGTTTGCCTTCGCGGAGCTGCTGGCGCGTTTGCAGGCGCTGTTGCGGCGCGCCTCCGGGAACAGTGAACCGACCCGACTCAGTCTCGGCGACCTGACGCTGGACCTGCTGTCACGTCGCGTCGAGCGCGCCGGCCGCGCCATCGATTTGCGGCCGCGGGAATTCGCCCTGCTCGAATATCTGATGCGGCATCCCGGTCGCGTGCTGTCGAAAACGATGATTCTTTCTCATGTCTGGGGCTACTCCTTCGACCCAGGCACCAACGTCGTCGACGTGCTGGTGTCGCGGCTGCGCGACAAGATCGACGAGGGCTTCGACACCAAGCTGATTCATACGGTGCGCGGCGCCGGCTATGTCCTCAAAGTGGCTTGAACGCGTCAGCCAGGCGCTCGGGCTGCGGCTCGCCGCCTGGTATCTGGGCACCTTCCTCGCCAGCACGGTGGTGATCGGCGGGCTGACCTATGGCCTGTTGGCCTCGCTGCTCGAGTCGCGAGATCACGACATCATCCAATCGACGCTGCGTGAGTACGCGACGCGATACCAGGCCGGCGGCCTGCCGGCGCTGGCGCGTGCCATCGAGAACGAGCAGCGCTCAGGATCGCGCGAGCCGTTGTTCGTCCGCTTGATCGGGCCGTTTCAGGACGTGCTGCTCTATTCGCTGCCGGAGACATGGGGCGCGTTCGATCTGTCCGAACTGCCGGGCGGCCCCAACGCGATCTGGTCGCAGGTGCGCGCGCGCGATCGCAACGCCGTCCTCGAAGTCGCGACGATCAACATCGGCGGCGGCAACGTGCTGCAGGTCGGCAAGACTTCGGAGGCGCGCAACCAGTTGCTCGCCAACTTCCGGCGCGTACTGGTCCTCGGCGCCGCCGCGGCGCTGCTGATCGGGCTCGCCGGCGGGTTGTTCCTGACCCGCTCGACGCTGAAGCCGTTACGCGAGCTGCGAGATGCGGTGCGGCGCATCCTGCAAACCGGGCAGACGGACGAGCGCGTGCCTGTTTACGGCACCGAGGACGCGGTTGACGAGCTGTCCGGACTGTTCAACGCGATGCTGGCACGGATCACGACGTTGATTCAGGGCATGCGCAACGCGCTGGATCACGTCGCGCACGATTTGCGCACGCCGATGACGCGGCTCCGCGTCACTGCGGAGGCCGCGCTGGCCACCAACGATCCGGTGAAATATCGCGAAGCGCTGTCCGATTGCCTCGAGGAATCCGAACGTGTGCTGTCCATGCTGACGACGCTGATGGACATCTCCGAGGCGGAAACCGGCACGATGAAATTGAACGTGTCGTCCGTCGACGTCGAAAAGCTGGTGCGCGAGGTGACGGACCTCTACGAGGACACCGCCGAAGATGCCGGCCTGACCATGACGGCCGCAGTGCCCGCCGGCCTGGTCGTCGACGCGGATCGCGATCGGCTGCGGCAGGCCCTCGCGAACCTCGTCGACAATGCCATCAAGTACACGCCTCGAGGCGGTTCAATCGATATCAGCGCAACCCGTGAGCCACGGGCCGTGGCGATTCGAGTCGCCGACTCCGGGCCCGGCATCTCCGAACAGGATTTGCCGCGGATTTTCGACCGCTTGTATCGCGGCGATCAGAGCCGTGCTACGCGTGGGCTGGGACTGGGGCTCAGCCTCGTCCGGGCGTACGTCGAGGCGCAGGGCGGCACGATCAACGTCCGCAGCAAGCTCGGCCATGGCTCGACTTTTGAAATGCGCCTCCCAACATGAACCTTACACGCTTGTAACCTTCCCGTAATGCTCGTGAAAGCCGCTCCGACGTCTGACAGATAGGAGCGCAAATTCAAGTCGCTCCTCAAACTCAATTGGAGGAGTGTGTGATGTCTCGTTCATTTGTCAGAAGTTCAGCCCTGGTCCTCGGCCTCGGCCTGGCTTCGGCCGGCGTGTGGAGCGCCACTCCTGCCGCGCCGAAGACCGTCGAAGCCGCCGTATCCACGGCTTCCGCCACCGCTGCGCCTGCCACGGGGCTCGCGCACGATGGCTACGCGGACATTGTCGCGAAGGTGACACCTGCCGTCGTCACGATTCGTGTCGAGGGCAAGGCCCAGCCGCAGTTCACGCAATTGCCGCTGGATCCGTTCGGTGAATTCTTCGGCCAGCGCGCGCCGCGCGGCCGGCAGATGCCGCCGCAGCTTCAGCGCGGCATGGGCTCCGGTGTAATCGTCAGCGGTGACGGCTACATCCTGACCAACAACCATGTGATCGACAACGCCACCAAGATCCAGGTCGAGTTGTCGGATCGTCGCGTCTTCGAAGCGAAGATGGTCGGCGCCGATCCGGCGAGCGATCTCGCGGTGGTGAAGATCGACGCGAAGAACCTGCCGGTCATCGGCATCGGTGATTCGAACGCGATGCGCGTCGGCGACGTGGTGCTGGCGGTCGGCAATCCGCTCGGCGTCGGCCAGACCGTGACGATGGGGATCCTCAGCGCGAAAGGCCGGGCAACCGGGCTCGGCGACGGTAGCTATGAGGACTTCCTGCAAACCGATGCGGCGATCAACCAGGGCAACTCCGGCGGCGCCCTCGTGAATACGGCGGGCCAGTTGATCGGCATCAACTCGCAGATCATGTCGCCGTCGGGCGGCAACATCGGCATCGGGTTCGCCGTGCCGTCGAACATGGCGAAGAACGTGATGGACCAGCTGATCACCAACGGCCGTGTTCGTCGCGGACTGCTCGGCGTCACCGTGCAGGGCGTGACCGGCGATCTTGCGGCCGGACTCGGCCTCGACAAAGCCGAGGGTGCCCTGGTCAGCAGCGTGACCCCTGGCGGCGCGGCCGACAAGGCAGGCATCAAGCGCGGCGACGTGATCCTGAGCTACCAGGGCCGCGCGGTGGTCGACACCAACGCGTTCCGCAATGAAATCGCGGCGACCAAGCCCGGGACGACGATCACGCTCAACGTCCTGCGCGATGGCTCGCAGCGCGAAGTCAAGGCGACGCTCGAAGAGAATCCGGCGAGCCGCAAGGTCGACGATGACGACGATGACGACGGCGGCGGCCGCTCCGGACGGTATGGCATGGTCATCGAACCGCTCAGCCCGGAAACGGCGCGTCGTCTCGACCTCGACGACGACGTGAAGGGTGTCGTGATCACGAGCGTAGAACCTGCAGGCGCGGCCGCCGCGGCGGGTCTGCGTCCAGGCGACGTGATTCAGCAGGTCAACGGCCGCTCGGTGCGGACGGCTGAAGAGGTTCGCAGCGCACTCAACGGCGCGACGGACAAGCCGGCCGTGCTGCTGATCGCGCGCGGCAACACCACGATCTTCGTTCCGCTCCGCGCACGGTAAGAAAGAACCTGCTACATTGTGGCGAGTCGCATTTCGATCACGTCAAAATGTAGCAGGTTCAATTGCGGCTCGATAAACGCCTGAAGGAACGGCATCCTGAGCTCTCGTGGAGGCAAATCCGCGAGGCGATCGAAAAAGGACAAGTGACGGTCGACGGCCGGGTTCATCAAGATCCCGGCCTCGACGTGTACGGCGACGCCGCAATCGAGATCGATCGCAACCGCCCGGCTCAATCGCGGGCGCGCGCCTCGTTCGACATCCTCCATGAGGACGACGACGTGATTGTCTTGAACAAGCCGGCGGGCCTGCTGTCGATCGCGTCGAGTCCGGAGGCCGCATCGTCCGAAGACACCGTCCTGCGCCGGGTCCGCGACTACATGCAATTCAAGCACGGTCGCAAAACCTATGTCGGGATGCTGCACCGCCTCGATCGTGACACCTCCGGCTCACTCGCCGTGGCGCTGTCGAAGGACGCGCACGCCGCCGGCCGCGAGCTGTTCAAGCATCACCGTTTCGAACGCCATTACCTTGCCCTTGTGCACGGCATTCCCGACCCGCCGCAGGGCACGATTCGGGCACGCATTTCTTCGGGCTACCGTGACGGCCGCCGCAAGCTAATCGACGACGATGCGGAGGGCCTTGATGCGCAAACCGATTACCAGGTGCGGGAACGCTTGAAGGGCGCGGCATTACTTGAACTGCGGCTGCACACCGGCCGGCAGCACCAGATCCGGTTGCACCTGGAGAAGCTCGGACACCCGTTGATCGGTGAGAGGGTGTACACGAGTTCGAGTCCGAAGCCGCGAGCCACCGAAGCCGTCAGGAACATGCTGCACGCGTGGACGCTGGCGTTTCCACATCCTTTAACGGGTGTTAGGATTGCCGTCGAGGCCGCAGTGCCTCTCGATTTCATTCGCATGATGAAGAAACTGGCACTGATACTGGTGCTGGCCGCGTGCCCGTTTGTGGTGGTTGGTCAAACCGCGCCGCTGAGGATTCTTGTCATCGAGGGCGAGGACGCCGTCAATGTCGTCCAGCAGCGCTCGGCGGTCGCACCGGTGGTTGAAGTTCGCGATCGGAACAACCTCCCGGTCGCCGGCGCGACGGTAACCTTCAGCATCGGTGGACCCGGTGCCACGTTCGCAGGCGGCGCGCAGACGTTAACGGTGGTAACCAACGCCGCCGGGCAGGCCGCTGCGGCAGGTCTCACCCCGGTCGCGCCTGGAGTTCTACAGATCAATGCGACGGCTCTGTTCCAAGGCCAGGCCGTCACCGCTGCGATTACTCAGACGAACGTCGCCACGGCGGCGGCCGGGGTGGGTTCCGCGTCGACGGCAGCCACCGGAAGCGGCGCTTCGGGAGGCGGCATTTCGGGACAAACGATCGCGCTGATTGGCGGTGCCGCCGCGGCAGCGGGCGGCGTGGCAGTCGCAACTACCGGTTCGACGGCGGAGCCTCCCGCACTGGGGATTTCGTTCACTCCGGTGGTGACAGGCATCGTCGATATGACGACGTTCACATTCATGAGTCGCAACGCGGCCAACGCGGCAGCCGTGGCGTGGGACTTTGGCGACGGCGAGACGGCGACGGGTGGGGAAGTGAACCACGTCTTCAAACGCGAAGGCACGTTCGAAGTGACCGCCCGTGAAGGAAGCGCGTCCGCGAAAGTGACGGTGTCGGTGGGCACTATTGCCGGTTCGTGGGTAAATGCGTTTACAGCAGCATGCGTGCCGCTCGCTGGTCACACGACGTGTGTTCGCAACGACATCATCACGATCAACGTCAATGGCAGCAGCTTGTCCGGTGGCTGGCGGCTCGAATTGGACAACGGCAACGTCACGCAAACGGCGATGAGCGGCAGCATTAACGGCCGGACATTGACCATGAACCAACTCGGCGAATGTATGCGGTTGCTCACGGGTACGCTCAGTGACGATCTTCGCTCCTTCGTCGGCCGATTCGAGTACCTGAATCCAAACCCGCTCTGTCTGCCGCGCGGCGTCAACACCGCCACGTGGAGGCGTCAATAACGCTATCATTTCTGGCCATGTACAGAGCCCTGGCCGCAATGTTCCTGATCGCTGCAGCGGTTACAGTTCAGACGATCACGGCTGCCCAAACACGATCGTTCTCCGTCGTCGAAACGACGATTCCCGACCTACAGCGGGCGATGCGCGAGGGGCGCGTCACCTCGCGGCAGATTGTCGAGCAATACCTGATCCGGATCGCGCTGTACGACAGCATCCTCAACGCCGTGATCACGGTGAATCCCAAGGCGCTCGAGGAGGCCGACCGGCTCGATCGCGAGCGGCGCGCCGGCAAGGTGCGCGGACCGCTGCACGGCATTCCGATCGCGCTCAAAGACAACATCCACACGACGGATATCCGCACGACCGGCGGCGCAATCGCATTTGAAAACCTGCTGCCGCCCTACGACGCGACGCTGACGCGCAATCTGCGCGAGGCCGGCGCGATCATCATCGCGAAAACCACGTTGACCGAGCTGGCGAACTACATTGCCGCGGGGATGCCGGGCAATTACAACGCGCTGACCGGCTACGCCATGAACCCGTACGATCCGCGCCGCGATCCGCGGCAGGCCACCGCCGACGGACGTCCCGTGCTCAACACCGGCGGCTCGAGCTCCGGCGCTGGCACGGCGGCGAATTTCTGGGCGGCCAACGTCGGCACCGAAACGTCGGGATCGATTCTCAGCCCCGCCAATCAGAACATGCTCGCCGCCATCAAGCCGACCGTCGGCCGCATCAGCCGTTACGGCGTCATTCCAATTACCGCGGATCAGGACACCGCGGGCCCGATGGCCAAGTCGGTGACGGACGCGGCGATTCTGTTGGGAGCGCTCGAAGGCGCGTCGCCCGATCCCAACGATGCGGCCACCAGGACCTGCCAGGCGCCGCCGAACCGCGACTACACGCCGTTCCTGCGCCGCGGCGGATTGAAAGGCGCGCGCATCGGCATCCCGAGGGCAAATTTCTACGATCCGGTGACGCCTCCCGGCGAGAAGCAGCCGCGCGGCGGCCTCAACGAACACCAGGCCAAATCGATGGCGGACGCGATCGAGATCCTGAAAAAAGAGGGCGCAATTGTCGTCGACGCCGACATCCCAAGCGTGGTCGACAACGATCCGAAGAACAATTTCCTGCTGTGGGGATCCTGCGGCGGCCCGAACGACGTCAGGGGCAAGGATGAGAATTGCTCGTACGCGTTGAAATACGGCATGAAGCGCGACTTCAACGCGTGGCTGGCGTCGCTCGGCGCGGCGGCGCCGGTGAAAACGCTGACCGAGCTGCGCGAATTCAACAAGCAGCGCGCGAATCGCAACGCGATCAAGTACGGCCAGGCCAATCTCGATGTCTCCGACGAGATCGATCTCGAGAAGGACCGCGCGCGGTGGGAAGCCGACCGCAAGAAGGATATTTACCTGGCCGCCACTCACGGCATCGACGCGGCGCTGACCGCGCACAAGCTCGACGCGCTGCTGTTTCCCGGGTCTGGCGGCGCCGGCATCGCCGCGCGGCCTGGTTATCCGACGGTCATCGTGCCGTTCGGCATGATTCCGGTGGTGGCGCCGCAGAATGCGCCGTTTCCCGGCGGTTTCACGCCGCAGCCGACGCCGTTCGGCGTCAGTTTTACCGGTACGGCCTGCAGTGAGCCGCGCTTGATTGAGCTCGCCTTCGCCTTCGAGCAGGCCACCAAGCGGCGGGTGCCGCCGGCGATCGCGCCGTGAACGATCCTTCGACGCGCGCGGCGCAGGATGCCAAGCCGATCGCCGTCATTGCCGTCGCCCTCGCGGTGATCATTGGCGGCGGCACATGGTGGTGGCTGACGCGCCGCGGCGAGACGCCGGCAAACACGACGCCGGCCGCGGTCACGGCGACCGAGGCGCCGATCGACAAGCCATCCGCCCCACCGGTCGACCTGCCGCCGCTCGATCAGATGGATGCGTTCCTGCGGCCGTTGCTGCAGGCGTTATCGGCGCGGCCGGAACTGGTGCGGTGGCTGGCGACCGACGACCTGCTCGGCCAGTTGGCGTTCGCCATCGATCGGGCGTCGGCCGGCGGATCGCCGGCGCGCGACTTCAAGATGCTGGCGCCGGTGGGACCGTTCGCGGTCAGCGGTCGCGGCAGCCGCCGCACAATCGATCCGAACAGCTATAAACGCTACGACAGCCTGGTACTTACCGTGACCTCGATCGACGCATCGCGCGTCGCGCAGATCTACAAGACGATCCGGCCGCGCCTCAACGAGGCGTATCGCAGGACCGGCAATCCCGGCGGCGACGTCGATCGCGCGGTGCATCAGGCGCTCGACATCCTGCTCGACACGCCCGTGGTCAACGGGCCGATCGCCGTCGTCGAGGGAGACGGCGCGAGCTGGGTGTACGCGGACGCCCGGCTGGAGAACCTCGAGCCATCACAGAAGCAACTGGTACGGATGGGGCCGGCACACGCGGATGCGTTGCTGGTGTGGCTGCGCGCGTTGAAAAACGCGTTGTGAGCTGCCGCGCGCGCCGCGAACCGGCGCGCGCCGCGGTCAATGCGTCATCGCATAGACGAGCACGTTGACGCCGAAGGCGTAGCCGCGCGTCGAGTGCTCGTAGAAGTACTGAGGGTGCGACGCCTCTTCCTCCCACGAATCCCCGACGTCGGTGTTGTGCGTCATCAACACGATCATTCGGCCGCGCTCGTCGAAGATGCCGCGGGCGTGCGCGACCGCGCTCTCCTGATAGCGCTCCGACGTGCTGCCGCCGCTGCCGAGCCAGAACCCGATCGACGCAATCTGCGGCACCGCGCCGCCGACGTCAAACAGCGCTCGAAACAACGGATGCTCCTTCGGCAGATCGCGCGGGGGAAATTGCGACGACGGCAACGCTTTGCCGATCTGCTCCATCCACGCCTGCCACGCCCACTCGCCCCAGAAGTCGTCCGCCCACAAGAACCCGCCCTTGAGCAGATAGTTGCGGAGCGCCTCCGCCTCCGCGGTGTCGAGAAATGCGGCGCCGACCTCGGTCATCATGATGAAGCCGCATTGGTAAAGCGTCGGATCGGTGAGCCGTATCACGACGTGATTCGGTTCCTCGGGTCCGGAAAAACTCACCGTGGTCTTGGTCAGCTCCGCCAGGCGGATCGAGAGGTTGATGTCGGCGCGGGGATAATCCACGCTCCAGTTACCGCCATCGCCGCTGCGGTTCTGGCGAAATGCGATGCGGCAGAACTGAAACGAGCCGTCGAAATCTTCGGGAATGGCGGGACGAATGCTGAAGCCGCCGCGGCCACCGCGGCGTTGGGCGTCGCCGATCGCGACACTGACCAGCAACAGCGCGAGGGTGACGGCCACCCGCCAGCGGCGAAGATGGCGCCGGCAGTCGTGACGTCCAAGCGGCGACGGCATGCTCACGACTGCGAACTCCGAACTCCCGCTGGCGTTACGCGGGTATCTGCAGCCGCGGCATCGGCTCCGCGGAGAACAGCTTCACCAGCGGCTTGGCGAGCAGCCGCGCCATCCGGTTGGCGCGCGAGTGCCGCGCGCTGTCGGTGGAAATGCCGGTGTTGGCGTACATCTGCCGGTACAGCTTCGAGACCAGCACGAACGCCAGCTTGGCTTTCATCGACTTGACGCACTGGGCGCGCTGCCAGACCAGCGACAGCTGGTAGAACTGATCCCACACGCGCTGGGTGCGGTTGCGGATTTCTTCCGGCGACATCAACGGGTGCGGGGTGTAAACCTTCGGACGCCGATGCTTCGGGATCAGCCAATGCCGCGTGACGGGGACGCCGTCCACGGTCTGCACGTTGTCGCCGACCGACGCTTCCCACTTCTGAAAATCGAGCGTGCCCGGGAACGGCGTCAACATCACGAACTGCGCGAGCGTCACGCCGGCCTGCTGCGCGAGCGCCGCGGTGGCATCGAACGTCTCCGGCTTGTCGCTCGGCAACCCGAAGATGAACGAGCCGAGCACGTGGACGCCGCTCTTCTGGAACAGCTGCAGCCGCTGGGCGAGTGCGTCGCCGGCGAGGTTGAAGTCCTTGTAGACGTCCTTGAGGCCTTCCGGCGTAACCGACTCGATGCCGACCAGCGCGCCCTTGATGCGCGCTTTGCGCATCGCCTCCAGATATTCGGGATCCTCGGCCGCTTCCATCGTGATCTGCGTGAAGAAATTCATGTCCGCTGGCAGCTTGGACATCTGCTCCATCAGCTCGAAGCGTTCGTCGCGGATCGCCTTCAACCGGTTGTAGGTGGACTTGTCCTCACGGCGATCGGCCATGCGCAGATCGTTGAGCGTGACCGGGTAGAAATTGTCGTCGGCGAGCGTGATGAAGCGGAAGCCCATGCGCCGCAGTTCGACCATCTCTTCGATCAACGCGTCGGACGAGCGGACACGGGGCTTCTGGCCGTCGGTGCGCCACACCGAGCAGAACGAGCAATGCTTCGGGCAGCCGCGGACGGTCTGCACCGACGCGAACATGTAGCGGCCGCGCGGCAGCAGATCCCAGCGCGCCGACAACATCGAGCCGCCCTCGATGCGGCCGCCTTCATAGACGGCCTGCGACTTGCCGGCGAGCACGTCGGCAATCGCGAGCGGCCAGACACGGTCGCCGTCGCCTTTCACGACCGCCGTCGCACCGCCGTGTTCGAACACTTCGTCCGGGTACAAGGTCGAATGGATGCCGCCGAAAATGACATGCGCGCCGCGCTCGCGGGCGGCCCGCCCCACTTCGTAACCGCGCAGGGCATTCAACGTGTGAATGCCGATGCCGACGACATCACCAGCGTTGATGGTGTTGAAATCGAGTTGTTCGAGCGTCTCGTCGACGATCTGCGGATCGCCATACTGCCGAGGCGTCGCCGCGGCCAATACATACAGCCAGCGCGGTGTGATGACCGCCACGCCGAACGACACGTCACTGGGGTTGATCAGATGGATACGCAATCCCTAGGACTTTGCTAGAGAACGGCTGGCATGTCAAACTCCAAATCGGTCACGAACCGGCTCCCGACGCCCAAATCGCTCCGAAGGCGGCACCCTATGACACGCGCAATTTTTCTCGGTTTCGCCGTGGTGATCGCCGCCACGTCGCTGGCCGCGCAACAGCCCCCCGCGCCTGCTGCACCCGATCCGATTCGCACACTGGTTGGACGCCTCGATCTCGAGCGCTACAAGGCCACGGTGAAAGGTCTGACGCAATTCGGCGACCGGCGGCAGGGCACGAAACGGAATCGCGACGCGGTCGACTGGATCGAAGCTCAGCTGAAGAGCTACGGATGCGCGAACGTCGAGCGCTTGACGTATGAATTCAAGACGCGGCCGCGCACGGGCGGCGCCAACCAGCCGGCGCAACGTCCTGCGGATCCGAATGCCATTCCAACGGCGCAGGGCGGCGGGCGGCCGCGAGGCATCCGCGCGCGCACCGGCGTCAACAACGACCCGATGCGTCAGCCGGACGAAAAATTACGCGCGTTGAACGCCGAGCCCGCTACCGACGGCGAACGGCAGGAGGTCTACTGCACGAAGATCGGCGCGACGCGGCCTGATGAGATGTACATCATCGGCGCGCACATGGACGGGCACGGCTGGGGCGAAGCCGCCAACGACAATGGCTCCGGCACCGCGCTGGTCATGGAGCTGGCGCGTGTCCTCAACATGCCCGATGTCGTCACCGATCGATCGATCCGCTTCGCGCTCTGGAACAACGAAGAGACCGGATTGAACGGCGCGCGCGCCTACGTTGCTCAGCGCGCCGCGCTGCAGGGGCGGGAGAACCCGCCGGGCTCCGGCCGCTATCCCGAACCGAAGTGGCTCGGCATGATCCAGCACGACATGATGCTGTTCGATCACGGCATGCCGCGAGCCGACGGCACCGTCAGTCCGCAGCAGCGGCCCGAGGCCGACGTCAACATCGAGTTCCAGCTGACCTCGAAGTTCGTCGACGGCGCGAAGGCGCTGGCCTGGGTGTTGCACGGCGCCAGCGAAAAGTACGCCGCCGATTATCCCGCCAACATCGGCAGCCACATGACCAACACCGACTCGACGGCCTTCATGGATCACGTGCCGTCCATCAGCCTGCGTGAAAACGAGCGCGGCACGCAGATCGGCAACGGCTGGGATCCGCACTGGCATCAGCCGACCGACGTCTACGCCACGTTCAGCGACGAGGATTTTCGATTGGGATTGAATGCGGCGCAGACCACGCTGGGCGGCATCGCGCAGTTGACCAACGCCCGCCTCAAGTGAAAAGGCCGGGACCTCCGTCCCGGCCTTCGCTCACTTCTCTTCTTCCGCTTCCGCGGGCGGCTCTTCTACGGCATCGCCCCACGGGTTTGGTTGCGGCCCCGGGACGATACCGGCGATGTCGGGATCTTCCGATCCGCCTGACGAGGGTTCCGAGCGGCGCTGTTTGGCTTCCTCGCGCCGCACGGCCTTCTGTTTGTGCTTTTCAGCTCGCGCGCGTTCGCGCTCGCGCTTGCCGCGTCCGAATGGTGCTGCCATTCAGCGAGGACCTACCAGCGCGGTTCGCGACGGCCACCACCGCCGCCTCCGCCCCCACGGTTGCCGCCGAAGCCGCCGCCGCCACCGCGACCGCCGCCGCCGCCCCCGAAGCCGCCACCGCCGCCGGGACCACGCGCTTCCTTCGGACGTGCCTCATTGACGGTGAGCGTGCGGCCGCCCAGCTGCGATTCATGCAGCTCGGTGATGGCCTTCTGCGCGCCTTCATCCGTCGCCATTTCGACGAAGCCAAATCCCCGCGCGCGCCCCGTGGCCATGTCGCGCATCACCGTCACTGATTCCACCGGTCCAACGCGCTCGAACAATTCCTGCAGGTCCGATTCCTGGGCACTGTAGGGAAGGTTTCCGACGTATAGCTTCCGACCCATCGACTTTCTCCTCATCTCGCTGAAGGCTGCCCGGACTACCTGAGAACTGCGATGACCCAAGGCCCTGAAACACTGAAGGCCGCTTCTAAGCGGCCTTCCCCTACAGCTATTTCGAGCATAGCAGAAATCTCCGGCCACCTATCCCAGCCGGATTGAGCTCAGCAAGACGGCACCGGCGTACAGCTGTTCGTCAAGGGGCCATCGTGTCCGTTCGGTTGATAATGGACTCATCCGTGTTCTGGGCCACCACCTTTCAAGCCGCTGCGCTGTTTGCATCGACGGGTTTGTCGATTTGGGCAGCCCTCATCACGCGCACGCGACGCGGCGTACCGGGCGGCGAGGCGTTCGGCTGGCTGATGGTCGCGACGGCGCTGTGGAGCTTCACCAGCGCGCTCCACACGCTCGTCGACGATTATTCCGCGCGCCTGATCATCACCAAAATTCAATACCTCGGCGTCGCGCCGATCGGCGTCCTCTGGCTGCTGTTCACCACCGAATACAGTCGCGTGGCCTGGCCGGGCGGCGCGATCCTGCGTGTGGCGGTCTGGATTGTACCCGTCACCACACTGCTCCTCGCGCTCACCAACGAAGCGCATCACGTCTACTGGACGTCGATCGAAGAAATCACCACCGTCGCCGGGCCGCGGCTGCGCTATCGCGGCGGACCGTGGTACTGGGTGCATGCGTCGTACAGCTACCTGCTGATCCTGATCGGCACCGCGATCCTCGCGCAAGGACTGCGCCGCTTCCCGCCGCTGTATCGTCGCCAGACCGCGCTGATCATCGCCGGCGCACTGGTGCCGTGGCTCGGCAATTTCCTCTATCTCTCCGGCATCGTCGCGGGCCTCGACTTGACCCCAGTCGCGTTCACCGTTTCCGGGGCGTGTCTTACCTGGGGCATCTACCGCCACCGGCTGTTCGGCCTCCTGCCGGTGGCGCGTGACATGGTCATCGACAGCATGGACGACGGCGTGCTGGTGCTCGATGCGCAGCGGCGAATCGTCGACATGAACGCCGCGGCGCAGCGATACACGGGATGCACGACGGCGTTCCTCGGCAGGCCGATCGATGAAGCCGTGCCGTGGTGGACGTTGGCCATAGACGAGGATCGGCCAAAGGCGGAAAGACAACCGGCGATCGTCAAGCTCGAACCGGGGCCGCGTTACTTCGAGGTCAAGGTCTCGGCGGTAAGCGATGCGCAGCAGCGTTTCGCCGGGTGGCTCGTCATTATTCACGATGTGTCCAACCGCCGACGCAGCGAGGCCGAACGCTACGCCTTCGAGCGCCGCATGCAGGAACAGCAGAAGAACGAAAGCCTGATGGTGCTCGCCGGCGGCGTCGCCCACGACTTCAACAACCTGTTGACAGGCATTCTCGGCAATGCCGACCTGCTGTCGATCCTGTCGCCGCCGGATTCCGACCAGCGCCGTGCCGCCGACGCGATTGTCATCGGCGCGCAGCGCGCCGCGGACTTGGTGTCGAAGATGCTCGCGTATTCCGGCGGCGGCCGCGTCGTCCCCGAAACCGTCGACCTCGATGTTCTGGTACGCGACATGGTGGACCTGCTCGGCGCATCGGTGGCGCGCCACTGCCGGCTGATCTACAACAGCCCGGGACCTCTGCCGCTGGTGGAGACGGATCCCACGCAAATCCGCCAGGTCGTCCTCAACCTGATCGTCAACGCGGCCGAAGCGGTCGACGACGCCGGGGTCATCACGGTCGCAACGGGCGAAGAGACGCTCGACGCCGCCGCCTTGAAGAAGATGACGTTCGGCAATCAAGTGAACGAAGGCCGCTATGTGTTCATCGACGTTGTCGACAACGGCACCGGCATGAGCGAGCACACGCTGGCGCGGATGTTCGATCCGTTCTTCTCGACGAAGGACACCGGCCGCGGCCTCGGCATGGCCGCCGTCGCCGGCATCGTCCGAGGCCATCGCGCGGCGCTGCGGGTGACGTCCGCGGAAGGTCAGGGGACGCGGTTTCGCATCTGGTTCCCGGTCGACGTGTCGATCCATTCGACGAGACCCGCGAGCGACGTGACGCGCGGACAATCGACCGCGCCGTAAAGATCCGCCATATCGAACAGGATGCCGTCGCGCAGCCCCGCGCCGCGCGCGCCCATCACGTCGACATGATAGAGATCGCCGACGTGCACGGTGTGCGCCGCCTGCGAGCGTGATTGCTCCAGCGCCAACTGGAACAACCGCGCATCCGGTTTCTCGACGCCCCACTCGTGGGAGTCGAGGATGTGATCGAACCACTTCGTCAAATCGACGCGATCGAACAGGTGACGCAGGCGGCCGTTGGCGTTCGAGACGACCACGAGCTTGAGGCCGCGGCCTTTGAGCGCAGCGAGCGCCGGCGCCACGTCCGGCTCGACGTGCTCCCACAGATTATCGAGGCGGTGATACTCGCGAAGCTCCGCGAGCGCGGCGTCGGTACCGGCAGTCTGCTCGACACCCGCATGCTGCAACACGAGATTGAAATACAGCCATCCCCGGGCCCGGTCGTCGGTCGTGCCAATCACCGCGGCGTGGTCGATGTCGCGTGTCGCCTTCTGTTCGGCGGCGGCAAGCGCGGCGGCGCTCACGGTGGCGCCATGCCGCGCCAGCGCGTCGGCGACGCGCGTCCATGACGGATGGCACAGCACACCGCCGGCGTCGAGAAACACGGTGTCAATCGTAGGGGGCGTCATCGGGCGTGATCGAGCTTGCGCTTCGATCATAATCGCGATGGCCGATGAGCGAAGGTGGTGACCCGCGGCGCCCCGGCCGGGCGGTCCACACGATTCGTGGCCGCGGCGGGCGCCAGCCAATATCATTGGAGTGTGCGCAGTTCCTGTATCGCTCTTCTGCTCGTCGCGGCCTCGGCGGTGCCGGCGTTCGCATTCAAGGCCCGAGTCGTCGATCAACAAGGCCGGCCCGTCGCCGGGGCAACGGTATCCATCCTCGGCAAGACCGGCGAGGCGATCACGGATGGCGAGGGCCGGTTCGAATGGCAGCCCGATCCACCCCCGCCCTTCGAGATCTTCGTCATCGACGCGGCGGGGACCTACGCGAGACCGGTGATCATCACGGCGCTTGACCCCAGCGCCGAGTTGCTGGTGACGATCGCTCCGCTGGTCGCGGAATCGGTCACCGTGACGGGCTCGGCACCAAGCATCGAATCCACGCCGGCGGCCGGCAACACTACTATCAGCGGCCGTGACGTCGCGGCGCGCCAGCCGTCGAACCTCATGCAAGCCATCGAAAACGTCGCCGGCGTCAACCAGGTCTCGGAAGGCCAGGCGGCGGTGCCCGCCATCCGCGGCCTGGCCCGGGGGCGCACGCTGATCTTGATCGATGGCGCGCGCGTAAGCTCCGAACGGCGCGTCGGCCCGAGCGCGACCTTTCTCGATCCGACGGTGATCGAAAGCGTCGACGTGTCGCGTGGACCCGGTTCGGTCGCGTACGGCTCCGATGCCTTCGGCGGCGTCATCTCGGTGCGGACGCGCCGGGTGCAGGCGGGTTCGCCGCTGTCAGCGCAGTTCAGCGGCACGATCGGCGCCGGCATTCCCGACCGCCGTGGCACGTTCGAGATGTCGAAGGGTCTGGCGCGCGGCGGCGTCTTGCTCGCCGCCCACTCGCGCAGCGTCGGTGACTGGAACAGCCCGGCGGGCGAAGTCTTCAACTCCGGTTTCAGCGATCACGGATTTCTCGGCCGGGTCGAACACGCCGCCGGCCCCGGCATGTTTTCGGTGTCGTGGCAAAGCGACTTCGGCCGCGACATCGAGCGGCCCCGCAACAACTCGCGCACCGTGCGCTTTGTCTATCCCTTCGAGGATTCACATCGCCTGACAACGGGGTACGAGGCCGCGGACGTCGCCGGATTCGAGCGCGTGGTGTTCACCGGCTTTTACGGCATCTTCGAGCAGCGGACCGATCAGGATCGCGCGGCAACCGCCGCCGCCGGCCGCGTCATCGAACGCGCCGACTTGACCGCGAAGGATTTCCACGTCCGGGGCTCTGGTGAGCGCCTGCTTGGCCGCGCGCGGCTCGAGGTCGGGATCGACGTCAACGGCCGCTTCGGACTCAACGCGATCGACGACCTGATCACCCATGACCTCGCCGGGCAAGTCGTCAGCCGGCGGCCGAATGTATCGCTCGATGACGCGCGCCGCACCGACACCGGGGTATTCATGTCGGTGGATGCCGCGATCGTCCCCTTGGTCTCATTTGGCGCCGGCGTGCGCGGCGACTATGTGACGACGAAGAATGCCGGCGGCTTTTTCGGGGATCGCTCGACGAAACAGGGCGCCGGGTCGGGCTACGCATCGGCGACAATCGGAGGCGGCGCCGGCGTCAGCGCAACGGCGCAGATAGCCCGCGGCTTCCGCGACCCGGTCCTGTCCGATCGGTATTATCGTGGGCCGACCGGCCGGGGTTTCATCACCGGCAACCCGGACCTCGATCCGGAAACCAGCACGCAGCTCGATCTCGCCGTCCGCTATACGGCGCCGCAATTTCGGCTCGCCGCCTACTACTACCACTACCGGATCGCCGGCCTGATCGAGCGTTACTCGACGGCCACGGATTTCTTCTTCTTCCGCAACCGCGGACGCGCGCGCGTGCGCGGTTTCGAGGTTGAGGGGCAACTGTCGCTGCCGGCGCGGTTCAGTCTGGATATCTCGATGCAGGTGGCGGAAGGCCGCGCCCTGGACGACGACACCTATCTCGACGACATTTCGCCCGTGAATATCGCCGCAACGCTGCGCAAGCAGTTCAACGATCGCGCCTTTGCGCATGTCAGGGCCGCCGTCTTTTCAGACGACGACCACTTCGGTCCGACGGAGCGCGCGGTGCCTGGTTACACGATGGTCGACGCCGGCGCCGGCTATCGAGTCGTTCGTCAGCTCGAACTTCGGCTCGCCGCGCGCAACCTGTTGAACCAGGAGTTGTTCGCCAGCCAGGACGTCCGCACGGTGCTGGCACCCGGCCGCTCGGTGGCGCTGGTCGCGAGCGTCAAATTCTAAATGGTGACGGACTTCTCGATGACGAAGATGTTGTTCTCCGTCTCCTGAATCGTGACTTCAATCGTGTAGCGGACGCCCTTCCCCGGGTACTGCTTCCGGATCACGGCCACCACGCCGTCGAACACATACTGGGCCACGTTCTCGACGCTCGGTCCCTTGCCTTTCAAGACGACCACGCCCTCAGGCTCGAACCACTCCGGGTTCCGGAACGTCTCGTCCTGTTCCGTTACCAGCATCTTGTGGTCCATGAAGCGCATCACCGCCTTGATCTCACCGAACTCGAGCGACATGTCGAGCTCGTCGCGCGGGAACTCTTCGGCGGCGACCATCACTTTGCCCTGCCAGGTGTGCCCGTGGACGAACTTGCACTTGCCGGGATAGCCAAGCTGGCGGTGGCCGGTGTGAAACTTCGCCGTGACGATGATTTTTTCCATGCGGCGATCTGAATAATACAGGCAGACAGGCAGACAGGCAG
>DASPNQ010000216.1:0-18305 GCA_035626435.1 Vicinamibacterales bacterium | reverse complement strand
AAGACCGCGAGCGCCGTTCCCGCCCCGAACAACGCGCGCGATGACGGCATGCGGCCCTCGCTCAATGCGACGAGCAGGCCTACGCCCACCATCACGCAAAAGCCGCCGACCACCTCGGGATAAATCGTGAATGTGTGGAAGAAATACGGAGCGCTGAGCATTACCGCGATCGTGCCGAGCCAGGCTCCCGCGAAGCTGTTCGACACCCGCCACGCCAACCGCCATGTCAATGCCGCCGTCAACGCCGCGAGCGCGACGATCGTCAGCACCGCGCCCTCGTAGCCTGCCACCGCGAACGCGGGCAGAACGGCCACCGATACTCCAGGCGCATGAATCGAATAGATGTCGCCGCCGGTGGATCGCTTCAAGAAGTGCGGATCGAGGCGGCCTGGAAAGTATTCCAGGTAGTCACCGTTGGCGTAGTTGTTCTCGACGCGAAGATCGGCGTCCTTGATCAGGCTCTGCGTCGCCGCAAGATAGTGGGGCTCGTCGCCGCCCGGAATGACGTCCGGCACATTGGCGAATGCCGCAAGCGACGCCAGCGCGACGATCGCGGCGAGGATCCACGGTGCGACGCGGGGGTCGACTGCACCACGAATGGTCCACGCGTTGTTCGCAGCGAGGCCGCTGACGACCACGGTCCACACGAACCACTCGAGCGGCCCCTGCCACACAAGAAACGCGGCGGGCACCGGCGCCGGGATGAACGGCAGCCAGATCAGCAGACTGAGCGTCAGCGGCCATGCCTGCGGCAGACGCAACCGCAGAAACGCGGCGATAGCGACCGCCGCGACGACGAGCGCGGCCAGAACTGTAAGCGAAGGGAGAGCGGCGACGCGCGAGGCGTCGCCGCCGGTGACTGCCAGGGTGCCTGCCGACAGCCACACCGAGGTGGCCGTCAGCGCTGCAACGATCGACGCGAAAAGCCGCGAGCGATCGGTTACGAGCACCGCGTCGATCTTAGAAGCGCAGCCGCGCGCCGAACCCGAACTGCACGCCGCCCACGTCGGTCGGCTGCGCGGTCGTCAACATGTCGATGTCCGTCGACGCCTGACTGAAGCGCACGAAACCGCCTGCGCCGACACGAATGCTGTCGTTCGACCAGACGATATAGGTCGCGTCCGCGCCGACGTTATAGCCGGTCACGCTCTTCTTGCGCTCGGTGATCGTCGGCGTCACGACGAGGCTCGTGAACGCGCCGCCCTGCTCGCCGAACCGCACGTCGGTAATCGCATCCTGCGTGATGCGGAAGAATGACGGCCCACCGTATACCATCACGTCGATCTTCTCGCTGAACGGCAGGACCCAGCCGATGTTCAGGTGCGTCGCCTGCTCTTTGCGATCGAGCCCGGCGATCGTTTCCGTCACCGAGCGCGGCCGATTGAAGAAAATCGGGCTCGGGATGCTGCCGGTAATCGTGCCATCGGTGTCGTTCTGTTCCTGATGGTAGGCGGCGCCGATGACCATGTTCCTGAAAACGCGCAGGCCGAAGCCCACATCGAAGAGGCTGCCGGATGTGAACGTGCTCGAGGACGTCACGGTCGCGGATTCCTCGTAAATCAGCGACGTCCGCGTATCCGACATGGCGGAGGACCCAGATTCCACGCCCCAGCCGACGTTGATGTAACCCCGATCGGCCCATGTGGCTTGGGCCGCGGCCGGCTCGGCCATCACGGCGCAGAGGCCGCACACGAATATCACCAGCGCGAAAAATCTCATCATCAGTTTGTCCTTGGCTCCGTGTTCCGGGTCCTGGGTTGACCCTTCGGCCGGCCATGTTAGCATGAGAAATTCCGCGCAACCCTATATTTCATAGTCAATTAGGCGGCTATTACAGATCTGTGTGAAATTCTGCTACAATCCCCGCGGGCCAATGTGAGTCCCAGGGGTCCCCAGCCCTTTGTGGTTCGCAGCATTCCGCCGGCCGTATCTTGGAGAGTAATTGATGAAGTTGTTTCGAGTTGGCTCTTGCCTTGCCTTGTTGATGGCTGGGCTTGGCTGCACCCAGTCTCCCGAAACCCCCACCACTCCCTCTGCGATTACCGGGAGTTCGACGGCGAATGCATCAGACGGATCTTCGTTGAAGGTCACCGCGCCTGCCACCGTCTCGCCCGCCAACGGCGAGCGCGCCGAAGATCGCAACCCCACGCTCGTGTGGGTCAATTCGAACGGGCGCTATGGCAACGTCGGTGTCGCCTACGACATCGAGCTGAGCACGCCGGCCGCCGTGGTGTACGCGCGCACTGTGGGTGAAAGCGCCGACTTCGGTGCGCATCGCGTCGAGTTGACGCTCGACTACGACGTCGTCTACTCCTGGCGCGTTCGCGCGCATCTCGGCAACGACGTCGGTCCGTGGTCGTCATGGGCGAGCTTCATGTCGCCGACCAGGCCGGTGGTCGTCGCGCCGCCGCCCACGACCACGACCAGCACCGGCACGGGCGCCGGCTGCGCCGCGCCGATCTCGCCGCTCGCGCCCGGAGAGAATCGCAAGCCACGGCCGAATCACTCCTCGGTGCTGCGTGATATCGCCAATCAGTTCCCGGGGGCGTTGCGCAACTCGTGCCAGGAGCACGGCGGCTCGTGGGAATTCATGGATCGCTCGGTCGACGCCCTGCGCCGCATCGACGGCCGTTACGGCTACAACGCCAAGCGCGGCAACATGAACGACCCCTCGGTGGACGTCGTCAGCTACTTCTACGCGAACGGCGACAACATTCAGAACCGGCATGAGGTCTACATCTTCGACGTCATCGGCGGTCACTGTGGCCCGACGCCGTCGGTCGGCTGGAACGACGTCACCGACATCACGGTCAGCTCGGGCACCATCGGACGCACCATGTATCCGCGTCCGGGCCGCTCGGTGCCGTCCTGCACGGCCGCCGCAGGCCAGTAAGCTTCTCGAGCCCGGGGCCGGCCAACGCCGGCCCCGGTTCGGTGCCTTGGCTGACTCCACCTTTTACAAGTCCTTCTCCGAAAAAAGCCTGACCGGGTACGGCGCCGGGCGCCGCTCGCGCATCGAGCGCCATCGCTTGACGCTGCTCGAACGTTATGCAAAGGCGCCCGGGACATTTTTCGAAATCGGTCCCGGTCACGGCACGCTCGGCGAATTGGCGGTGGCGAGCGGCTGGGATTACACGGCGATCGAAGCCAGCGCCCTTCTGATCGATACGCTCAAGAAGAAGCGCCTGAAAGTCATCGAGGCGTGGACGCCGCCGATGCCGATGACAGACGCATCGGCGGACGTCGTCTACGCGGATCAGGTGCTCGAGCACATGCGTGGGATCGATGATGCCCGGCACTTCACGGCCGAAGCGTTGCGATCCTTGAAGCCCGGCGGCATTTTCTTCGTGGTCGTGCCCGACTATCTGAAAGAGCGCCAGTTCTTCTGGGATGTCGACTACACGCACAACTTCGTCACCACGCAGCGCCGCGTCACGCAGCTGTTTTATGACGGTGGATTCGAAATTCTGCACGTTGAGCGTGCGATCGGCCTGGCGACCGGCGTCAAGCGCGATCTGCTCGCCGCGGCGGCCGTGTTCATCAATGTGCCTGGCGTCGATGCAATGTCGCGCTACACCGGCACCGAAGATCTCGTCTTCAAGATCCGGAAGAATCTCTTTGAAACGCTGACGTTCGTCGCGCGAAAGCCGGCTGCACCGGCGCAATGACGACGCTGCTGACGCGAGGCTGCGCCCGTCACGAGTCGTTCTTCTTGCCCCGCTTCCCGAGGCGGTCCGCCGCGCAATGCTGATTCGACTCGCCATCACCGCGGCCATTCTCGTGGTGTTGTCGAGAGGCCTCGACTTTCGCGAATCGGCGCGCGCGATTACCGCAATGGATCCGCGCTATCTCGCGGTCGTGCTGGTACTCGTGGCGATCGATCGATGCGTGATGATCCTGCGGTGGCTGCTGCTGCTCCGAGCCAGCAGCGTCGCGATCAGCGCGGGCGCCGCGGCGCGGTTGTTTCTGATCAGCTCGTTCGTCGGCAGTTTTCTGCCCGCGGGGATCGGCGCCGACGCGGCGCGCGCGTATGGACTCTCGCGCGAATCGACGAGCGGCAGCGAGGCCTTGGCGTCGGTTGCCGTCGATCGCGCGATGGGCGTGCTGTCGCTGGTGATCATGGCGATGGTCGGCCTCATCGCGTGGCAACCCGCTCAGCAAGACCCGCGAATGCTCGTTGCCATCCTCGGGCTCACGGCGGCATCTCTCGCGTTGTTCTGGTCGAACTACTGGTTGCGGATGGCCGTGCCGGATCGCCACCACGGTCATTTCGTGGTGCGTCGTGCGCTGCGGCTGGGCGACGCGTTGGGCCGCTATCGCGACCGCCAGGGGGTGCTGGTTCACGTGCTGGCGTGGTCCATCGGCATCCAGCTGTTACGGATCAGCCAGGCCTACTATCTGGGCCTCGGCCTCGGGATGACGGTCCCCTACAGCTACTACCTGCTCTTCATGCCGATCGGGCTGTTGATGCTGCTGTTGCCGATTTCGATTAGCGGCTTCGGCCTGCCGCAGGGCATCATTGTCTGGCTGCTCAGGCCGGTCGGCGTTCCTGATGCTCAGTCATTCGCCCTATCGACGCTGATTATCCTGACCGGTCTGGCCGGGAACCTTCCCGGACTGTGGCTGTGGTTGCGGCAGCGCCGGGAAATCCTGTAAAATCTATGAGTTAGATGGTGTAGCCTTTCCGGCGTGGACTATCTGGCACATCTGACAACCTGACCTAATGGCACAAGTTTACGCCGCCAAGTACCTGGCGAAGGCCGCGATGAGTGCGCCCCGTGACATCGTCCGGGCCGCCGTGGCCAAGTACACCCCGCTTCACCCGACGGTCTTCATCTTCCATTGCACGTTTGTCTGCGATGCCCGCTGCGAGATGTGCAGCAATTGGACACGCGGCAATCGCAAGGAAGACATGACGCTGGAACAGATTGAGAAGGCATTCAGCTCAAATCTGTGGAAGGACATCGAGAACGCGTCGCTGTCCGGCGGCGAGCCGACCACCCGGAACGACATGGTCGAGATCTGCCGGCTGATGATCGACAAGTTCCCCAAGTTGCGGAAGCTGACGCTCAACACCACCGGCATCACGCATCATCGCGCGATTCCGATGCTGACCAAGGTCGTCGAGCTCTGCAACGAGCGCAACGTCATCTTCTCGACGCGCGTGTCGATCGACGGCGTGGCGGAAATGCACGGCAAGGTCCGCAACGTGAAGAACGCGTTCGAGAAGGCCGGCAAGACCATTGCGGCGATGAAAGAACTTCAGAAGACGCATCGCTTCAATTTCGGCATCTCCTCAACGATTTTCTCGCAGAACCTGGACGACGCCGACAACATCCTGGCGTGGGCGAAGAAAGAAAAGCTCGACATCGTGTTCAACATGGTGCGTTTCACCGACGCCATGCTCGGCAACAGCGAGCTGCAGGGCAAGTTTCGTCCGATGGGTGTCGAGGAACAGCGCATGCGGAAGTTCTTCCTCGACCGCGTCCGCCAGGATCCGGTGCTCGACGGGCAGAACTACATCTACATGCACTACTCCGACATGATCGCCAACGGGTATCACCGCACCGCGCCGTGCCCGTTCCAGACCCAGGGGATCATGCTCAACCCGAATGGCGACCTGTTCTTCTGTGAGAACAGCGAAGTGATCGGCAACGTGACCAAGGAGGACCCGGAAGCGATTTATTTCCGGGCCGAGTCACAGGCACATCGCCGGGACATCCGGGACAAGCAATGCCCGACGTGCCTCAGCCCGTGCCAGATGAACGTCGCCGCGATCAAACAGGTCGTGCCCTACGCGCGGTTCCTGGTGCGAGCCTCGATGGAAAAGCGGCGCGCCGCCGCGTCGATCGCCGCCGCTTCACCCGCATAAGGCCGCGCGCGCAGGTGTGATTCCACGCGCTGTCGCCGTCGCCATCGCGCTCGCCGCGTATGCGGCCACGTTCCTCGCAGTTGCCAGCCCCGCGCCGTTGATCTTCGGCGTGGTTTCGCAGTTCCTCTTCGTTCTTCCGGGCATCCTGATCGTGCGCGCGCTGTCGCCGGCCGCAGGCTGGCTGCCCGCGCTCGCGTTCGGGCCGCTGTTCGGCCAGGCGTTCGGGTCGCTGATCCTGACCGGCTTCTGGGCCGCGGGCTGGCGCGGTGCGTGGCTGCTGGTCGCGGCGCCCCTGCTCGTGTGGACGCTCGCCGTGCCGGCGCGCGGCTTGCGCGGGCGATTGCGATTACCAGCGACGCAGCCGGGGGACGCCGTCGCCCTGGCCTTGCTGGCGGTGATCGTCCCGGTGATCGTCGGCCTGCCATTTGCACACGTCGGAGAACTGACGCCGGACGGTCAGGCGTATCGAGCCTATTTCACCGCCGATTACGTATGGCGTCGTGCCGTCGTCATCGAGCTCGCCAAAGGCGCCGCGCCGCTGCCGCTCAATCCCTACTTCGCCGGCGATGTCCTGCACTACTACTGGATGCCACACGTCCTGAGCGCGGTGCAGTATCGATTCGCCGGGGCGTGGGCGACGCTCGATGAATTGCTGCTGATTCGCTCGATCGCCATCGACTTTTTCTTCGTAACGTTCCTGTACGGGATCGGCCGGCTGTTCGGCGTCCGGCCGTGGGCGGCCGCGGCCGGCGTGACGTTCGCGATCGTCGCGTCGAGCTTCGAAGGTTTGTACGCGCTCTTCGATTTTTCGTCGAAGAACCTTCCGCTGAGCGAGGTCAAGAACCTCAATATCGATGCGATCAGCCGCTGGTATTTCCAGGGCATCCCCATCGACGGCCTGCAACGGCTGCTGTTCTACCAACCGCATCACGCCGTGGGTTATTCGGTTGGCCTGATCGGTCTCCTGGTCCTGGCCGCGCGCGCCCGGGCACGCGACCCGGTGATGTTCGCGATTGCCGGGCTGTGCCTCGGGTTGTCGGTGGCGATCAGCTCGTTTGCCGGCCTCATGGTCACGGCAGCGGCTGCCGTCTACGAGCTCGCGAGCATCATTCGCGATCGGGATGTGGGCCGTGCGCCGCTTCACGCCATCGCCGCTGCGCTGCCGCTTGGCGCAGCCGCCGCCCTGGTGTTCGCCCTCGGCTATGTCGACACCAGCGGTTCGGTGCTCGCGTTTGGCCTGAACCGCGTCGCCGTGCATCAGTTTTTCTGGGTGACGCTGCTCAGCTTTGGTCCAATCCTGATCGTCACGCTGCTGGCAATCCCCGTGCTGCTTGCCGAACGCCGCGGGCTATGGGTCCTCGGCGCGCTCGTGGCCACATCGGCCGTGTTTTATTTCTTCATCAACGTTCGCGATCATCAGGACGTGTACGTCGGGTGGCGTGTCGGCCATTTCGCGTTCATGTCAGCCGGTGTGATCGCCGGCGTCCTGCTCCAGCACATCGTCGCCTCGACATCCGCCGCGCAACCCGTCCAATGGGCGTTCGTGTCGATCGCCTTCGCGGCAGGCCTGCCGACGACGATCATCGACGTTTACAACACTCAGGACATCTACAATCGCAACATGGGTGCATCGTTCCGCTGGACGCTGATCCTGACGCCTGACGAACTGGCGGCGTTCGACTGGATCAAGAGACACACGGCGCCGGACGCCCTGTTCCAGGTTGACCCGATGGCCCGCGATTCGGAGACCTGGGCCTACCTGCCGGCCTTCGCCGAACGCCGCATGGCGGTCGGTTATCCGATTTCAATGGTGCCGCTGGCGAAATATCAGGACGGATCGAACGCCATCAAGGCAATGTTCGACGAGCCGCCGCTGGCCGCCTACGAACGAGCAAAACGCGCGCGCATCCAGTACGTGCTCGTCGGCCCGCCCGAGCGAGACGCGCATCCCGGCGTCGAAGAACGTTTCGCCGCCGCCGGCGATCTAATGCCTCTGGCATTCAAGAACGCCACCATCTCGATCTACGAGATTAGGTAAGGCTGTAGGCCGAAGACTGTAGGCCGAAGGCTGATACTACTTGCGGCAAAACGCCATCAAGTGCCAGCCCAGCGGCCGCACCCACGAGCGCGGCAACGCGTTGAACGTGCCGACGAACATCGTATTGAAGGCAACGCCCTTCCAGCCTTTGTGCAGGCGGGACTTCACCGGGAACCGCTCGGGGACGATGCGGACCTCGGCGAAGGGCTGGAGTAAGGCGCGGAACTCCGCGATCGAATACTTTTTCAGCACCGGCGCGTCCTCGTGCTCGAGCGCCACCTTCATCACCTTCGAGAGCGCGTTCAGCCACGACACCCGGTTGTAGACCATGAAAATGCCGGTGCCGCCCGGTTTCAGCACCCGATGGCATTCGCGGATCAATGCCGGAGCGTCGGCCGTGTACTGAACGACGCCGTGGGCGTAGACGACGTCGAAGGAGGCATCGGGATAGGGCAAGTTCTCGCCGTTGGCCACGGTCAACGCTTCTGCTTCGACCCCATTCAGCTCGAAATTCTTTCGCGCCAGATCGATCGCCGTTTGCGAGAGATCGATGCCGGTGACCCGGGCGCCGCCTTTGGCGAAACGCACGAGGTCGGTGCCGATGCCGCAGCCGACCTCGAGGAGCCGTTGCCCCTGGAACGACCCGAAGTCGACCAGGCGCGGCAGGTAATGCAGCTTGTCGAACCGGTATTCGTCAAGGTCGTCGAAAAATGCCTTGCTGCCGACCGGATGGTCGGTCATTTCAAGATCGTGAATCCGGTGATTCCAGTAATGTCGGATCTGTTCAATCATTCGGGCGGCAGCGTGGTTGTGCGGCCCCCTATCGTACAATGACCGTTCCCGATGCAGCGTGATCTCCGCCGCCTGGCGGACACCAAGTTCGATGTCATCGTCGTGGGAGCCGGCTTTTACGGCGTCACGGCGGCATGGGACGCGGCACAGCGGGGCTTGTCGGTGGCGATCGTCGACAAGGATGACTTCGGCGCGGCGACGTCGTTCAACAACCTCAAAACGCTGCATGGCGGCCTGCGCTCGCTGCAGACCCTGAACTTCGCGCAGATGCGGCTGTTCATCCGTGAGCGCCGCGCGCTGGCGCGGATCCTGCCGCACCTGGTCCGGCCGTTGCCGTTCGTCGTGCCGACGACCCGCAATCCCCGGCGCAGCAGCCTGGCCATGCGCATCGTCCTGGCCGTGAGCGACGCCGTCGCCAGCGATCGCAACGAGGGGCTGCCGGATCCGGGCACGCATCTGCCCGACAGCCGCATTCTTTCGAAGGAAGAGGCGCTGCGGTTGAATCCGGTGGTGTCGCCCGAGGGCGTGACCGGGGGCGCGCTCTGGTACGACTACCAGATGCTCAGCACCGATCGCGTGACGCTGTCGTTCTTGCTGTCGGCGATCGACGCCGGGGCGTGCGCGGCCAATTACGTCCAGGCGCACCGCTTCCTGCAACAGAACGGGCGGGTGACCGGCGTCCGGGTCGAGGATCGACTGACGCAGGAGACCTTCACGATTCGCGGCTCGGTCGTCCTGAATGCGGCGGGCCCCTGGGCGGCATCGTTGCTGGCCGACCTGCCGCCGTCCGCGCAGGGCGGGCCGCCGCCCCGCCTGTCGCGGGCGATGAACGTCGTCACCCGACGCATCATCGACGACACGGCCTGCGGGGGGCTTGTGAATGGCCGTTACCTGTTCATGGTGCCGTGGCGGGATGTCTCCATGGTCGGCACCAGCCACGACGCCTTCGATGGGTCGCCGGACGAGCTCCAGGTGTCGCGCTGGGATCTCGAAGCCTTCCTGAAGGATGCCCGGGAAGCCTTTCCGCACGCCAATCTCAACGCTTCAGAGGTGCGCCTGATTCACCGCGGGCTGCTGCCAATGATCTCCGGTGACGGTTCCCGCGTGCGGCTGCTTCGAGAGAGCCAGGTGGTCGATCATGCCAGACATGGCCTGCCGGGCCTGATCTCGCTGTTTGGCGTCCGCTACACGACCGCCCGCTACACGGCACAGCGGGCCGTCGACGCGGTGTTCCGGACGCTCGGCCACGACGCGCCGCCCGCCTGCCGAACCGCCCAGACACCGCTGCAGGGCGGCAGCATCACTCACATGGACAACTTCCTGAAGGCGGTGATGCTGCGCGACATCGAAGGGATCCCCTCCGACTCGCTGAAGCGTATCGCCACGATTTACGGCACCGGCTACGACCGGGTGCTGCAGATGGCGCGTGACGTACCGGCCCTGGGCAAGCCGCTGGGCAAGGATTGCCCGGTGCTCGGCGCCGAAATCCTCTATGCCGTACGCACGGAAATGGCGCTGAAGCTGACGGACGCCCTGATTCGACGGACCGAGGCCGGCGCGGCCGGCCACCCCGGCGACGACGCCGTCGCGCGCGCCGCCGCGATCATGGCGCGCGCGCATGGGTGGGACGATTGGCGTACTCGTCACGAGATCGCGGAGGTCGAAGCGTTCTTTCGGCTGCCGCGGGAGTGACACGAAGCCCGTATCCGTCGTCGCGCGAAGGCGCGAGGGCGGCACGGCAGAACCTCCCCCAGAGGAGAAATCGACTTCAAATCGCATTTTTCATAGGGGAGATGGTGATTTTTCAGAGAGAAAAAACGCGAAATGATGGTAATCTCCCTCTGCACGCTGCCGTCGAGCGGCAGCGAAATAGGAGATCAGATGGCCAAGACTGCGAAGAAGAAAGCCGCGAAGCCGCGTAAAGCCAACGCCGCCTTCATGAAGCCTGTTACGCCGAGCGCGCAGCTGGCGGAGGTCGTGGGCTCCAAGCCGATGCCGCGTACCGAGGTCACCAAGAAGCTGTGGGCCTACATCAAGAAGAACAACCTGCAGGACAAGACCAACAAGCGCATGATCAAGTCGGACGACAACCTGAAGGCGATCTTCAAGAAGCCGTCGGTGAACATGTTCGAAATGACCAAGTTGGTCAGCAAGCACCTGTCGTAGTCGCAGACTGCTTGAGCATTGGGGCGCACGGTTCTTCCGTGCGCCTTTTTCTTTTGGCGGCTCCCTATCGGCCGCCTGGCGGCGGCGCCGGTAAATGCTCCGAGGCCCAGCGTTCGAACACCATCAGCGGAAACAGCGTATGGGCGTGATTTTCCCTGCCGTGGACGTGATCATCGACTAATTGTGATACGACCTCCGGATCGAACAGGCCGCGGCGCTGCATGCGCTCCCGAGAAAGCAGCTCGCGCATCAGCGGCTGCAGTTCCCGGCGCAGCCAGTTTTTCATCGGGATGCTGAAGCCCTCCTTCTTGCGATTCAGGATCGCATCAGGCAGCAGATCGCGCATCGCCCGTTTCAGAATCCACTTACGCTCGCCGTTGCGAATCTTAAGGTGTCCGGGCATCGAGAACGCCAGCTCCATCAGGTCGGCGTCGAGGAAGGGCGCGCGCGTCTCGAGGGAGGTCGCCATGCTCATGCGATCGACCTTCACCAGAATGTCGTCGGCGAGATAAAGGCTCAAGTCCGCATACAGCTGTCGATTGAGCACGTCGTCCTGGCTGAATCGGCCGAGCGCGTCACGGACGGGCGCGTAGACGTCGTTCGAGGCGAGGGCATCACGCAGACCGCCGCTGTAGAGGCGTGCCTTATCGCGCGCACTCAGATAGACCATCCACCGGTAATGACCAAGGTCTGCCGGCGCCGTCGCGGCGCCCGCGCTGAAGCGCTTGACCTTGTTGACCAGGCCTTTTTTCTTCCCGGTCGGCGGCAGCGCCGACGCAACGCCCGCCAGCGCCGGCATCAGTGCGTCACCCATCCAGCCCAGCTTGGCGGCCAGCGCCTGGGCCTGGTAGGCGTCGTAACCGCCAAACAGCTCGTCGCCCCCGTCGCCTGACAGCACCACCTTGACATGCTCGCGGGCCAGCTCAGAGACGCTGAACGTCGGAAACATCGAGACATCCGCAAACGGCTCGTCGAGGTGCACCACCAATTGATCGAACATGTCGGCGAGATCCGGGGAGGCCTGCCGCTCCCTGTGCCTGGTCCGGAACAGGCCCGCCACCTCGCGCGCGTACGGCAATTCGTTGTAGGTGCCGTCGGAGAAGCCGATGCTGAAGGTGTTGACCGGCTGCGACACCGCCAGGCTCATCAGGCCGACGATTGAACTCGAATCGATGCCGCCGGACAGAAACGCGCCAAGCGGCACGTCCGCCATCAGCTGCCGGGTTACGGCCGTCGCCAGCGCCGCCCGCAACGCCGAGGCCGCTTCAGCGTCGTCCCACGGCTTGAGCGCGACATCGGCGGCGTCCCAATAACGGTGCACGGTCGCCTGGCCGTCCCGATATTGGAGAAAGTGCGCGGGCGGGAGCTTGTGGACGCCTTTGAGAATGGTCCTGGGTGCCAGGACGTACTCGTAGGTCAGAAATTGATCGAGCGCCACGGGATCGAGCTCGCGAGCCACGTCGGCGCGAACCAGGAGCGCCTTGACTTCAGAAGCAAGCAGCAGGCCCGTCGGCGTCTGCGTCCAATACAGCGGTTTTTCGCCGGCGCGATCGCGCGCCGCAATCAGCGTGCGCGTGCGGCCATCCCAAATCGCCAGCGCAAACATGCCGCGGAGACGCGTCAGGAAATTCACGCCCCACTGTTCGTAGGCATGAACCATGACCTCGATGTCGGAATCGCGCGAACGAAAGCGGTGTCCGAAGGATTCGAGCTCCTGCTGGAGCTCGCGGAAGTTGTAGATTTCGCCATTGGCGACGATCTTGATATCGCCGTTCTCGTTCAGGATCGGTTGCTGGCCGCTCTTCAGGTCGACGATAGCCAGACGTCGCATTCCGAGTCCGACGCCGGGCAGCGTGATGCTGCCTTCCTCGTCCGGCCCGCGATGGTGCAGCATCCGCACCATTCGCTCGAGATCGCCCGCAACAACCGGACGCTCGAGATCCCGCTCAACAATGCCGACGATGCCACACATAGGATTCAGCCTACAGCCTTCGGCCTTCAGCTATCAGCTATCAGCTATCAGCCTTCAGGGTTCACCGCGCCCGGCTCCCGGTTCCCTGCGCCCGGTTCCCGGCGATCGCGCGTGACCTTGGCCGGGATGCCGGTGGCAATCGAGAATTCCGGTATCTCGCCCACGACGACGGCGCCCGCTCCGATGATGGCATCGCGGCCGATCGTCGAGCCATCGGTCACCACGACGTGCGTGCCGAGCCAGGTGCCGTCGCCGATGTCGATACCCCGCGCCGTGCGGCCCTGCTGCAGGACCGGGATGTCCGTGCGATCGTACAGGTGATCGCCGCCGACGAGGTACGTGTAGGCGGCAATCAAAATGTCCTTGCCCACGCGAACCTTGGATGCGGAAAAGATCTCGCAATTGAAGCCGATGTTGGCCCGGTCCTCGATGACGATGTCGCCGTTCTTGCAGCTGAGGATGGTGTTCCGGCCGACGAAGACGCCGTTGCCAATCGTGATGCCCTGGTTGTCGCTGCCCTTGGCATCGAGGCAGCAGAGGTCGTCGATGACGACGTTGTCACCGATGTGAATTTTGTGGGGGTGCCGAAGCGTGACGTTCACGCCGAACACGACGTTTCGGCCGACCGATCCGAGAATCAGTGGATAGAGTCTTGAACGAAGCACCAGGCCGAGGGCGCCGGGCACCCAGCTCGCGAGCAGCATCGCCGCTTCGTACGCAAGCAAGGCGCCGATGCCCGGCCTGCCCACGAACAGCTCGCGATACTTATCGCCCTTGGATCGATTCTCGTTGAACAGCTCCTGCTGGATGACGGTGATCCGCGGATCGTGCTCACGCCGTCCCGTCATCGCCGCCCTATCGGCTCCGCGATGCGCTCCAGCGGCGCGTCTACATCGATCGACTCACGCACGTCACGGATGACGTAGGTGGGTTTGTCCTGCGACTCGTAATAGGTCCGCGCCATCACCTCGGCCAGCAGGCCGAACGTCAACAGCTGCACACCGATGAAGATCAGCATCACGCCAAGGAGCAGCAGCGGCCGATCGCCGATCCCCTGCGACGTGAACAGGCGGATGTATCCCAGATAAGCAGTAATCAACGCTCCGATGCCGCCGGTGACGAGACCCAGCAATCCGAAGATCTGCAACGGCCGCGTCGAGTAACTGAGGAGGAACTTGACGGTCGCCAGGTCGAGCAGCACTCGGACCGTCCGCCCGATGCCGTACTTCGTCGTGCCGGCCCGCCGGGGCCGGTGATTCACGACAATCTCGGCGATCTTGACGCCGATCTGGCTTGCGATGGCCGGCAGGAACCGGTGCATCTCGCCGTACAGGCGCAGCGGTTTCACGACCTCCGCACGGAACACCTTGAGGGAACAGCCGTAGTCGTGGAGGTCGACACCCGTCGCCCATGAGATCAGCTTGTTGGCGAGGATGCTTGGCAACCGCCGATTGACGAACGCATCCTTCCGATCTTTACGCCAGCCACAGACGATGTCGTTGCCCTGCTCGATCATGTCGACCATCGCCGGAATGTCGCGGGGATCGTTTTGCAGGTCCCCGTCGGAGGTGACGACGAGGCGGCCGCGCGCGTGCGCGAAGCCCGCCGCAAACGCGGCGGTCTGTCCGAAGTTGCGCCGGAAGCGAATCACACGCAGGCGCGCATCGCGCGACTGCAGGGCCGACAGCTGTTCGAACGAATCGTCGGTGCTGCCATCGTCGACGATCAGCAGCTCGTAGGTGCGTCCGTACTGGCCGAGCGTCTGGGTCAGTTCGTCATACAGGGTCTTGATGTTCGGAGACTCGTTGTGAACCGGTATGACGATCGACAGCTCTGGTGCCATTAATTGAAGAGGATCAAGGCATTATATGACGAGACAGTGCCCGCCTTCGATTCCCTTTCGCGTCTGCTCGGCGTTCTCGCGGCCATTCTGGGCACGTACGCGGCGAGTGTGTATTGGCGTGCAGGCCTGACGCTGAGCCACTACGACGCGAAGGCGCACCTGGTCGTCGCACGGCGCGTCTTCGACAGCATCACGCCCAGCTGGGAGCAGATCGGCGCGGTGTGGCTGCCGCTGCCGCACGTGCTCAATGCGGCTCCCGTTCAGATTGACTGGATGTACCGGACTGGCGCATCGGCGATCGCGATTTCGATCGTCTCGTTCGCCGTGACCGTCGCCGCGCTCGCCGCATTGGTGCGCACGTTGACGGGATCGCGAACCGGGGCGATGTTCGCGGCCGCGGTGGTCGCCTTCAACCCCAACGTGCTGTATCTGCAGAGCACACCCATGACCGAGCCGCTGCTCTTCGCGCTGGCGTCGCTGGTGGTCCTGCATCTGGCGCAATGGGCGGTCGCCGACGCGATGCCGATCCGGCCGGCGGCCGCGTGGACGATCGTCGCGGCTTGCTTGACGAGGTACGAAGCCTGGCCGATTGTTGCTGCGGCTATCGGCCTCGCCGCGATCGCGAAGTGGCGGCGCGGCGCAGCGTTCGGCCCCGTGGCGCGTGAGGTTGCGCGCCTGTCGATCTATCCCGTCGCCACCGTGGTGGCGTTCATGGGCATGAGCTACGCCACGACCGGGCGCTGGTTCGTCAGCGGCGGCTTCTACGTGCCCGATCCGAAACTTCAGTACCACGCAACGGCGGTGATCGAAGCCATCCGAACGGGACTCGTCGATCTCGCAGGCGAGACGCTCGTCGATTCGACCGAGACCGCGGCAGCATTCCTGTTGCTGCTCGCCGTGATCCGCCGCAAGTGGACCGGCATGCTGATGCCGCTCGCGCTACTTGCCGCAATCGCGCTGCCCTTTTACGCCTACTACTCCGGCCACCCGTTCCGCATCCGCTACGAGGTACCGCTGATTATCGGCGCGGCGGCGTGCGTCGGAACGGCGCTTGGCAGCCTGCGATTTGCGGCGCCGCTCGTCGCGGTGCCGCTGCTGTTCGTCATCGTGCGCGCCACGCCGGCCTTCGATCGCGAGGCACCGATGATCGTCGAGGCGCAGCTCGATCGACAGAACGGCATCGGTCGGGGCGCGGTGACCGAGTGCCTGCAGCGCTCGTACGACCAGACCACGATCATGGCCAGCATGGGCTCGCTGGCGCATTACATGCAGGAGTTGTCGAACGCGGGGTTTGATCTCGGCGATTTCCTGCACGAAGGCAGCGGCCCGATCTGGCAGCACGCCTACTACTACGACCCGACGCCCTTCGTCGGGTGGATCCTGATCGAGGAGGCCGCCGAAGGCGGCGACATGCTGTTTCAGCAGGCGACGGCGCATCCGAACTACCTCGCAAGCTACGAACGCGTCTGCAGCGGCGGCAACGTGGCGCTGTATCGCCGCAAGCGCTGAGCCTTGCGGCTGAAGACCGAAGGCTGAAGGCTGTAGGCCGAAGACTGAAAGCTGATAGCTGAAAGCTGATAGCTGAAAGCTGATAGCTACCCGAGGATCCTCAACACCTCGTCGTGGATCAGACCGTTGGTGGCGACGATATCACCGCGGTAGGGATCCCATGGCTGGCCGTCCATGCCGGTGACGCGACCGCCCGCTTCTTCCAAAATCAACGCCGCCGCACGGGTGTCCCAGGGCTTCAGCACCGCTTCCCAGAAGCCGTCCATGCGTCCGGCGGCCACCCAGGCGATGTCGATGGCCGCCGACCCGAGACGCCGCACCGCGCGGGCGTGTTTGAGGACCTGCACGAACGCCTTGACGAACTGATCGGCCTGCTGCTGGACGGTGTACGGAAACCCGGTGACCAGCATCGATTCGAGCACGGTGGCATTGTTGGAGACCTGGAGCCGCTGGCCGTTCAACCATGAGCCGACTCCGGCTTCGGCGGTAAACAGCTCGCGGCGGTTGGGATCGTAGATGGCGGCGACCACGGCCTCGCCGTCGATCTCGAGGGCGAGCGATGCGCAGAAGATCGGCACGCCGTGGGCGAAGTTGGTGGTGCCGTCGAGCGGATCGAAGACCCAGCGATGGCTGGCACCGCGTGTCGCGCCGCCCATTTCCTCGGCGAGCACGTCGTGATCGGGAAAGCGCGATTCGATCAACGCGCGGAACATCCGCTCGACTTCGAGGTCCACTTCAGTGACCAGATCGATCGCGCCCTTCTTCTCGATGCGGACGCCGGTGCCGAATTTTTCGATCTGAAGTTGGCCGGCGCGCACGACCGCTTCGATCGCGGTCGACAGCAGGAGCGGATTGGCGGTGGCGGCGGTCGTCGGACGAGGGCGGGTCACGCGCCGGCTTTGTGCAGCTTCTTCACCATGCGGATCTCCATGCCGCCGGCGACTTTCTTCAATACCGTCTCGTCCATGAAATTGCGAATCAGGAAGATGCCGCGGCCGCTCGACTTCAGGATGTTCTCCGGCGCGAGCGGATCGGCGACCTCTTCCGGCACGAAGCCTTCGCCTTCATCCTCGATGCGGATCACGAGCTCGTCGGCGCCTTCGGCAGGCACCGGAGAGAATTCGACGGTGACGCGCTTGTTCGGATCGTTCTTGTTGCCATGCTTGATGGCATTGACGACCGATTCGCGCACCGCGACGCTGACCCAGTGCAATTGATCCTCGTCGAGACCGGCCGCCTTCCCCACGTGATCCGAGATCACCTGGACGAAATCGAGCATGTCGAACGCGCTGTTGAATTCGAGGCGAACGGTGCGCGGGGGGATCATCAAGTCAGGGCCGGTATCGACGCCGCTGCCGGCGGCAGCGCAGTCGGTCCGGACGTGTCAGCTTAAGTACCATAGCGATTCTCAGGCGGTCAAGCAGTTATCATGGAGCGCTATGCGAGTGGCCGACCGCGTCACGGTCTCTCCCGCGCGTTCCGTCTCCGGCGTCTTGCGGGTGCCAGGCGACAAATCCATTTCCCATCGATACGCGCTGCTCGCCGCCATCGCTGACGGCCGTTCGACCATTGCCAATTACGCGCCCGGGGCTGACTGCGCGTCGTCCCTGGCGTGCGTCGCAGCGCTGGGCGCTATCGTCTCACGAACCCCCGCGCCGCGCGATTCCGATGCGCCGCTCGTCACTATTGATGGCCGTGGCGCGCGCGGGCTGCGCGCCGCCGCCGCGCCGCTCGATTGCGGCAACTCCGGCAGCACGATGCGGATGCTGGCCGGCGTGATCGCCGCGCATCCGTTCGTGACGACGCTGATCGGCGATGCATCACTGTCGCGGCGGCCGATGCGGCGCATCATCGGTCCGCTGACCCGGATGGGCGCGACCATCACTGCCGCCGACGCCGATCGTCCGCCGTTGACCATACGCGGCGCAGATCTCACCGCGATCGACTTCGCGCCCGACACCCCGAGCGCCCAGGTCAAGTCCGCCGTGCTGCTCGCCGGCTTGCAGGCGCGCGGAGCCACCACCGTGACCGAGCCCGCCTCTACTCGTGATCATACGGAGCGCGCACTGTCGGCGTTCGGCGCCAGCGTCACGACTTCGGGGCGAACGATTAC
>DASPNQ010000215.1:0-37973 GCA_035626435.1 Vicinamibacterales bacterium | reverse complement strand
CGCCGACGACAACCACGGCATCCGTTCCGCTTCTTAGCGCCGTGAGCGACCGACGAAAATGCAGGAGCCGGTTGAAGCTTGGCAAGTCGCGGATGAACGCCGATGGCGTCACCGTGGAAAACCCACCAGACCACGGCATCGAACCGCCAACGGCGACGCGTAACGCGCGGCGTCGATACTCGTCGCCGTCCGACAACAACGCCGCGCCGATCACCGTGGCAGCTGGAAAATCGGAGACCAGCCTCGCTGCCAGCACGGCAGCAGAGCGGTCCTCGCCTACGCCATTGCTCACGAAACAGACGAGCATCGGTACGATCCACTAGGCGACGGGAAGCATGTATGCAATATTCGGAGATCCATGTTATCTCGGAGGAAAAGCGCATGAAACCACGTGCCCGGAAGGATCAGCTGCTCGCACAATCACTCGGAGACGAGCTGGTCGTGTACGACGAACGCACCCATCACGCCCACAGGCTCAATCGAACAGCCGCGATCGTCTGGCAGCACGCCGATGGTGAACGGACGGTTTCCGAGCTCACTGCGGTCCTGCAAAATCAGCTCGGTACAGTGATTGACGAAGAGCTCGTCGACGAGACGCTGGACGTGCTCGAACAGAATTCGCTGCTCGACGCGGCTCTTGTGGATCGTGGCGATGTACTGAGCCGGCGGAAGTGGCTCACCAGGTCCACGGCGGCGCTCCTTCCGGTGATCACCTCCATCGTGGTGCCCACACCGGCGATGGCGCAGTCCGTTGTGTCCATCGTGGGGCCGACCCCGGTGCCGAGCTCCTCTTCGTCGTCTTCGTCATCACTGTCGTCGTCTTCCTCTTCATCGTCCTCTTCATCGTCGTCTTCGTCCTCATCGTCGTCGTCCTCTTCATCGTCGTCCTCGGCGTCATTGAACTTGGCGACCTTTAATGGCAACTACGCCGGCAGTGCCGTCGCCGCGGGCTCTTCCGTGGCGTGCTCGGATTTCAGCCCACCACCATTTCCTGTTGATGCCACGCTGAGTGGTGTCAACGCGAATGGCCAGGGTGGAACGTGGGTGTCGAGGCATACCGGCGGCACGGTGTTCACGTATCCGAACGTGCCGGTGACCGCGGTGGGCGCGACGGGCGCGGCGCTGATCGGCACGACCCAGATCGTCGATGGGAGCGAAACGTATAGCGTGCGCGAGGTCGTGTCGTTTGCGAGCGCCAGTATCGGCGCCGAGGCGATAGTCGAACAGACGTTCACCCGCACTCGCGACAGCTTCCGTTGCGCAACCTATCGCATGGTGATGACGCGTCGGTCCTGAACGGCACCGACGATACGCACGTGAAGGAGCTCGCGTTTGTCCGCTCGGCGGCGCGCGCCGCTGTTGAGGCCTTCACCGGCGGGCGAACGACTGTTTCTCAGCCGATCGGCAGCGACTTGAACTGGTCGGCCGTCGTCGCTCTGGCAGGCCAACATGGCGTCATCGGGCTTGCGGCCGATATGGTTCGGTCCATCCCCGATGACCGTGTCCCCAGCGCGGCCCGCGCGCAGCTGGAGGGCGGTGCAATCACGAACACAGCGAGTTCGCTGGCGGCGATCGCTGCGCTCGATGCCGCCATCGCGCTCTTGCGACGGAGCGGAATCGTCGCTGCAGCCGCTCCGTCAACGGGCCTGGAGTTGCTGGGTGTCGGAGCGGCGGGCGTTGACTACGCGATGGCACGCGTGCTCGTCGCGGCAGCCGACGAGCCCGCAGTCACGCGCCTGTTGTGTGGCGCCAAGTATCGAGTTGAAATCGAGACCACACCAGAGCCGCTCGCTGCGCTCGAGACGCTGCGAATTGCCAACCGCACCCTGCCGGTGTTGCGCCGTGAACATCGCCTTGACGCGATTTGTGCGCGCGCGGCAACAGATCGCTGGTCCCGGGTCGACGACCTCGCGGCCATCGCAATCCTGACCCGCCAAATCGAGAACTGGCCGCGCGTGCCCGAGCGATCTCGGGCACGCGGTCACGCCGACCTCGTCTCGTACTCGATCTGGCTCGTCGCCAAGCTGCTGAGCATCGATCTCTCAGTCGATGCGGATGCGGCAACTCCGAGGAAACTGATCCTGCGGCAGTTCCAATCACCCGGCGACCTCGTGATGCTGACGGCCGCGGTCCGCGATCTCCACGCGACCTACCCCGGTCGATTTATGACCGACGTGCGCACGTCTGCACCGGACTTATGGGCGCACAACCCGTACGTCACCCCGATTTCTGATGACGATCCGGACGCACTAACCATCGAGTGCGAGTACCCGCTGATTCACCAGAGCAACCAGCGCCCCGTGCACTTCATTCACGGCTTCATTGAATTCCTCAATGACCGGCTCGATCTCGAAGTGCGTCTCACTGCGTTCAAGGGCGACCTCTGGATGTCCGAGGCCGAGCGGACGCGGCCGTCGCCGTCTGCCGAGCTGGCGGGGTATAGCGGGCGATATTGGATCGTCGCCGCCGGCGGCAAGTTTGATTTCACGATCAAGTGGTGGGCGCCAGAGCGATACCAACGTGTGGTGGACCACTTCCGGGGCCGGCTGAAGTTCGTGCAGATCGGCGAAGCGAACCATCACCATCCGCCGCTTGACGGCGTGATCGATTTGCGCGGCCGTACCAGCCTGCGCGATCTCATTCGTCTCGTCTACTGGTCTGACGGCGTCCTTGGCCCTGTCAGCCTGCCGATGCACCTGGCAGCAGCGGTGGAAGTGCCGCCGGGCCGGCCGCCGGCCCGGCCGTCGGTCGTGATTGCCGGAGGGCGGGAGCCGTATCAATGGGAGGCGTACCCGGGACATCAATTCCTGCACACGATCGGCGCACTGCCATGCTGCGAAAAGGGCGGATGCTGGCGGTCGCGAACCTTGCCGCTCGGCGACGGTGATCCCAAGGACGCCGCTGAGCAGCTCTGCGTGAACGTGGTCGGCGAGCTGCCGCGGTGCATGGACATGATTCGACCGGAAGATGTGATCCGAGAGATCGAGAGGCATCTGCCTTCACGCGCCGGCAGCCCGCTCGGCGATTTCGAGCAGCGAGGCGGCGACGAGGCTCGCCTCGGGCCGCGTCCCCTCGAGCAGCACCGCGCCCTTGACGGCGCGCGTCAGCACTTGCATGGTGTGACCGGGCGCACTGCGGGCGGCAACCGTGTTACCGAGCAGCGCCAGGACGGCCGCGGCGCGTGATCCGCGAGGCGGCGGCCACGGCGCGCCGGCCGCAAACGACGTTGCGGCGATGACCGCAATTGGGATGGCGTCCGAGCCAATCGCCGCTCCGAGCTCATTGGCAGCCAGGCGTTGCGGCAGTGCTCCTTCCTCGCGCAGCGACAGCGGTTTTGGAAACGCATGCACCCGCCCCTGACGATCGAGGACGGCGAATTCATCGGAGTAATAGGTCGCGCCGAGTCGAAGCAGCGCCGCGACAAGCGTCGACTTGCCGTGTTCGCTTGGGGCGGGGATGATGATCCCGCGTCCCTTCCACGCGACCGAACCTGCATGGACGAATACCCAGCCGACGGCGTTGCTGGAGACAGTCGATCGCAGCGCAGACTCGAATACCGCGAGAGCGAACTCACGATCTGGTGTCTGGACGACGAGTTCAGCATCGGCGTGCATCTGGTAGATCAACCGTCCATGATGGTGTCCGGCGGCCGACAACGAACAGTTGTGATCCGGCACGACATCGTCCGACAGCGGCACGTGTGGAGGGAGCCTGTCGAGCATCAGCGGCCAGAGCGATCGGTCGTCGGTGCAGACGCGAATGCGCACGCCGAATGACGAGATGACAACGCGTGCTGCCCAACGGGTGTCCATCGCCGAGATATTAGTTGCCGGTTGAGAACCCGACGGCCTTCAACCCGAGACCGTGCAGCAGGCTTGTCAGCGTCGATCGCGCGATGGTGAGGGCGGTCTTGAGGATGCCGCGGTCGAGCGCCGCCTGAGTCAATTGACGCTCGGCCTCGCGGCGAACCTCTGATTCGAGTTGGAGATCCGGCGCGGTGAACAGGCCCATCTCTCGCGTGTAGCCCCTGATGCGCGCGTTGTCCAGCCACGCTGAGAATACGGATGCTTCCGGCAGCGTGATCGTTACCATCCTGCCGGCGCTGGTGAGCTGCGACACGTCCGGGGCACCGCGGTTGACGCCGGCCATGACGTCGCCGTGCACCGTCAACAGGATGCGATCGCCGGCGAGCATGCGCAGGTACTTGCTGTCTTGGCTGCCCGACACGATCTTCTCCATGTTATAGACAACAATTTCCAGGCGCTGGAGCTGCTGGACCACGGTTCGCCGGCTGACATCAACGCGAGAACGATCGCGGAAGAAGAACGACATTGCGGCACACGTCAGCACCTCCCGGGACAGCCTTCGCCTGCTTGCCCAGCCGAAGCTCACGCTCGGCGTTTCACGTGTGAGCGAAAGCTGACATCCGCGCCGCGATTTGCTGCCGGTCCGCTGCCCTCCGCCTAAAGTGCTAGCGAGCACGGCAGGATCTCGCCGCACGTGGGCCATCAGGCGCGCATTCGCTTCCAGCCCCAGACGATTAACGCAATGACGATCACCAGTGCGCCAATCAGGAGCGCAAGGGTCGTACCGGCCATTCGATAGGTTTCCGCGACGTTCGGCACCATCGGTGTCTGCTCATCGACATCCTTGCCTGCAGCTGCAACGATCACCGGCCCGTCCGGGCGCTTCGCGCGCTGGCTTTCGCGGAACACGCGCCACACCACACCCGTATTCGCCTTCAACATCAGGCCCCGCTCGTCGAGCGTCGAGGCTCCCCAATCAACGATGTAGAGGCTGTTGTCTGGTCCAAACACGACGTCCGTCGGGCGATTCAGTCCGTTCTGCTGATTCAGGTACGCCGGGCCCGGCAGATCGTTATCGATGAATTCGTGCACTTCCTTCGTCTTCAAATCGACTCGAAGAACGCCGAACCCGACAGGGTTGATATTGACGCCGGTCGTCACCGGGGCGAAGGTGCCGAAGGCAGCCACAAACGCGTCGCCGTCGTATCCGAACTCGCCTCCCGGAGAAAAGGCCAGCCCGTTGGCTCCGGCATGGCTTGCGAACGTCGCAAAAATCGGCGCCCGCTGCGGATGATTGCTCCACAGAAACGTGGGTTTCGCTTTCTCCGGCGCGTTGAAGCGCGCATCGGTGACGGGCCGGCCGTCGTAATAGTCGGGCCACCCATACCAGCCGCCTTCCTGGACCTGAATCAAGTAGTCGGGATCGTTGAAGATGTTCCGACTGCCACGGACGTCGGCGCCGTGAAATGTCGTCCACAACTGCCCATTGCGATCGAATTGCACGCCGAACGGATTGCGCAGTCCCCACGCGACCACCTCGAAACCCGATCCATCAGCGTTGAAGCGTGCGATCGACCCGCCGCACTTCACGTTGCCTGGAATCACTTCACCTCGCGTGCTTGCGGTCCCGAATGGTTTATAGGCACCGGTCGTCACCCGGTCGTCCGCCTCGGTAAGTGGGTTCTCGGTCTCGAAGTTCTCACCGGTCAGGGTGATATCGCGGCAGGGCACTTCGTGATTGCGCGGCCGCTCCTTGAGCCAACCGAACAAGAAATTGTCGATGCCGACCACGCCGCTGTTCGTGACGGTGCCCTGCCCCATATACAGCTTGCCGTCCGGGCCAAAGACAATCTTGTTATTGTGATGGTCGCCGAGCGGTAGATCGGTGACGATGTCGCGAACCCCCTGCCCCTGGGCGATTGACACCTTCCCGCCATGCGAGATGTACAACGTGCCATTGCGAAGCGCGAGACCATTGACGGGCGGATTAAGCCCTTGCGACACCATGACCTGAGAGGATCCATCCGGCCGGACGCGTAGCACGCGCGGCTGGCCGGCGTTGTTGAACCCCGACTCGGCGATCAGCAAGTCCTCGCCGTCGAAAATCGCGGTATTCGGCACGGTCAAGTTGGCTACAACTGCTTCGATTCGATACCCATCCGGCACGTCGACATGTTCGGGATTTATCTCTCTGCCGGCTTGCGGTTGAGTATCAAGCGGCCGTTCTTGGCCCTGCGTCAGAGCGACAGCAGTGAGAGTGGTCGTCAGGACGATGGTCAGTAGCATTGCGGACGGGATACGCACGCGAGTCTCCTTGTCGGAAGTCAAACGACGATCAAGACGTCAGCGCCGGTTGCCACGGAGCACTGATTAGGTATTCCATCAACGCATCGAGATCTTCGTCGGAGATCTGGCCCTTAGAGAACGACGGCATTGTCGTCGTCACCGAAAGTTCACCTCGAGCCCGGCGCGGATCGCGGTGCCTGGCGCCGGGTAAAAAAATGGGACGCGCCCGCCGCGAAAATCGGGTAGGACATACCCGACTTCCTCGTAACGATCGTCGTTGAGATTCAGGACATCGAGCCGCGCGACGAGCTTCGCAAAACGCTTCGCCACTCGCGCATCGATCGTCGATCGGCCGCCCAACGGAACCTGATTGTCGTCGTCCGCATATGCGCCGGCGCTGTGTGTATAGCGCGCGTTGATCGTGAGGCCACGCGGCAACATGATCGTCACGTCGGGCCGCACGAGGTGGCGCGGGATGTTTTTCAGTTGCCGCCGCGCGGGGCCGGCGGCGTCAGAGAACACGCGCGTCCACCCGTAATTTGCCGACAGTCGTATGGCAGATGCGCGAAACAGCTCGACATCGACCTCGACGCCGTCGTGCGTGCTGCGCCCGATGTTGGCGTAGGTGAACGTCGCCGGGTCGAAATCGATCTCGTCGCGAACCTTCATGCGGTAGACGACCGCTTCCCAGCGGTATCGCGGTGTGGCGCCTCGCAGGCCGCCTTCGACATTGACCGCGCGCTGGGGCCGCAGCGCGGCGTTCGATACCAGAAACGTGCCGCCGCGGAAGTCGGGGAATGGGCGCGGATCGAACAGCTGGTCCAGCGTCGGCGCCTTGAAGGCTCGCGATGCCTGCGCAAACAGACTGGTGCGAGCACCGAGCCGGACGACGGCACCCAGCCGAGGCGACCACGCGGAGTGTGATGCCGCGCCTTGATCGGCGTCGCGATCCCGGATCACGTCCCATCGGCTGCCCGCGTGAACGATGGCGCGCGTACCAACGTCGAGGGACTGCGTCGCGTATCCCGACAGTTGTGAACGGCCGCCGTCGTGAGTGCCGACGACGCCTCCGATCACACCGCTGTTGGACACCGCTCGATACCGGGTATCGAGAGCGCTTCGAGACAAGTCGACGCCAAACCTGAGATCACCGGGTACGCCTGCGAACGACGTCGCCAGCGAATTCTCGAAAGCACCGGTGAGATTAAGGGTCGACACGTCGCGATGGGCGCGGTCGCTCAATCCAGGGGCCAGAAGCAACGTCCGGAGGCGGTCCCCACTTCGATGGCTGATGTGAACGATGGCGCTGGACGTCAGGCGGCCAGCCGTCAATCCATACCGCATCGCACCGGAGCTTCGGCGGGAATGCTCCCGATCGAACGCGAACAACGGGTCGGCCGTTGTCCGATCGGTGAGCAGTTGGACGCCGGTCAGCGCGCCCGGTTCCTCGCGTTGTGAATAGTTGACATACCCGCGCGCCGACCATTGCCGGCCGCCGCTGGAATGCTGAAATGACACGCTACCTAATCCCTCTTCGAGACCTGAGCGCGAGCGCGCCCCCTCGCTGCGGTGATATGAGCCGATCGCCACGGCCGACACGCTTCCGATCGGCTGCCCGAATTCAATCCCTGCGGATGCCGATCCGAAACTCCCCGCAAATCCGGTCACGCGGGCCGACCGCGTCTCCGGTGTTCGCGTGAACACCTGAACGACGCCACCCAGTGCGGCGTCGCCGTAGACAGCGGATGCGGGACCGCGTGTGGCTTCGACGCGTTCAACGGCAAACAACGGCACCTGACGCCAGTCGACCAGACCTGATTCAAGCGCTTCGAGGGGGATGCCGTTCCACAGGACCTTCACGTACTCGGCTTCGCCGCCGCCGAAAAACCCCCGGGCGATTGCGGCAGGAGCGATGCCAGACGCGTCGGCGGACAGAATTTGGAATCCAGGCAGCGTGTGGACGGCGTCACCCAGTGTCGTTGCCGGCCGCAGCTCGAGCTGAGCGCCGGTCAAGACCGAAGTGCTGGTGGCAAGCCGCTCGCGGTTTTCATCGGCGCGTTCAGCGGTCACCACCACTTCGGTTTCGAACGTCGGAACCGGCTTCGATGTTTGACTGGAGCCCACACCCGCGTCTTGAGCGCAGATCGGTGCTGCAGCACCTACGAAACAAAGTGCCGATAGCGCGATTCTGTAAGCGTGAGGCCACACCGACCGCTACCGCCTGCCCACTTTTTGATTCTTCGCTATACGGCCATCGTCCGCAAGCTCGGCTGACCGACGACAGGCGTCACGTATCGGCATCTACCGATTGGCTAGGGGAAACGCTCAGAACGGTTCGCTTTTACGACGCGGGTGTGGTGCTGCTCGAACCCACCCCCATCTTTCGAGCACCCTTATCACGCCGCGAGAGATTTCCAAGACGCGCCTTGCTGATGCGCACGTTTGCCGCTGCCGTCTTCATTGGCGCTGCTCCGCGGTGATGACCACAGGGATCGCTGCGGCGCGTGCCGCATCGAGATAAGCGGTGATGCGTGCTTCCAGAGACGGCGGAAAGGCGGGCACGGGGCCGGCAAGCCGATCGCGGTAGATCTTCGACACGATGTCGCGGAACACCGGCAGCGCCAGGCGCCCGCCCGTCTCAGCGGCGCCGAGCGAGCGGTTGTCGTCGAAGCCGATGCGGACGGCGACGGTAATGCCGCCCGGACCGTAGGTCGATCCAACGAAGATGGCATCCCTGAAGTCGTTCGTCGTGCCCGTCTTCCCCATCACCGGGATTGCGAATGACCTGGCGTCAAGCGCATGTGCTGTGCCGCCCGGCATCCGTACCACCCCGCGAAGTCCTTCTTCGATCAGTTGTATGCCCGAATCAAGATTCACGACGGGCACCGGCCGCGGGTCATCACTGATCACGCCGCCGTCGAAGGCATGTGAAACGCGCCGGATCAGGTACGGCTTCGCATAAACACCAGACGCCATCGTCCGGTAGACATTCGCCAGCTCGAGCAACGTCATTTCCGACGCTCCGAGCACCGTGGTCGGATAGCGGTGCAGCGGCGTGGTCACGCCCAGCCGCCGGGCTGTGCGAAGAATGCTGTCGATGCCGACGCGGTTGCCCAGCCACATCGCGGCCGCATTGCGCGATTCGGCCAACGCCTGGCGAACCGGAATCGCACCTTTGAAACGCCCGTCGTAATTGGCGATCCATTTCGGATCGTTGCTGCCGTCTGGAACGCTGATCGGATCGTCGGAGATCAGCGAGTCGAGATTGAAATCACCGCTCTGGAAAGCCGCCAGATACAGGATGGGCTTCATCGCCGATCCCGGCTGGCGCGCCGCGTCGGTTGCCCGGTTGAAATCGCTGTAAGCCGCCGCTCGCTCGCGATAATGGGCCCGGCCGCCGGCTTCTGCAAGGATGCGCGCATCGCCATTGCCGAGTACCACGACGGCGCCTTGCGTCTGCCCTGCGGCCCGCGGGCGGCGTTTCTCGTAGGCGACGAGCGTGCGTTCGAGCGCGTCGTTGACGATCCTCTGCACGCGGATATCGACGGTCGAATAGACGTCGACCCGGCCTGTCAACAAATCCTCGAGACCGTTGACGACACCGCGCGATCGGAGCTCCTTGATGGCGTGACCCACAGCGGCGGCCGCATGAACCACGAGTCCGGGACGCACCGCGGCAACAGGCAGCGGCTTGCCGATCGCCGTGGCGAGCTCGGCTGGCGACAGCGCTCCGTTGGCGGCCATCAGCCGCAACGTCTGGTTTCGGCGTCGCAGCACGTGGGCCGGCTCGGCGGCGTTCGGCGCGTAGCTGCGCGGGGATTTCGGCACGCCGGCCAGCAGCGCCGCCAGGTCGGCATCTGCCGGCGTCATCGATGTCAGCGGCCGCCCGAGATAATGCTCGGCCGCGGTGGCAAAGCCGTACTGGCCGTTCCCCATGTAAACGTAGCTCGCGTAGCGCGCGAGGATCTCTTCCTTGGCGCGCTGCTTCGAGCCGAACACGCGCGTCATCTCGTCTTCGATCCACAGCGACAGCCGCATCTCTTCGGCTTTGCGCGCAATCATGTTTGCGTTCCGCGCGCCGAGTACGAAGGACAGCGATCGCGGCAACCGTCCGAGCCCCTGCAGCAGGTAGCTGTTTTCGCGCGACGTCAGGCCCTTGAGGAAATGGCCGCGAACCAGTTGCTGCGTAATGGTCGACCCTCCCTGCGGAAAGATCGCGGGGGCGTCAGCCTCGTCCGCGGGACCGCGGCCGGCCATCCGCCATAACAGCGTGCGCGCCCGGACCCGCCACAGCACCCGCGGCACCGTTGAGTAATCGATGCCGTTGTGCGAGAAGAAACGTTTGTCTTCGGCGGCGATGATCGCGTCGCGCACGACGGGGGGCATCTCCTCGAAGCGCGTAATCGATCTCCGCTCGCGCGCCAACTGAATGAGCGACTCGCCGTTCGCGTCATACACGTGGCCAATCGTCAGGAACTCGAATCGCTCGAAGGGACCGGGGTCGGGAAGGTTGTCGCGATCGCCGTAGACGTGCATTGCCACAAGCACGATCGGCAACACGGCAAGGACGCTGACGGTGGCGACGCATCCGGCCGTCACCCATGCGGCAACTGGATGCCGGCGCACCAACCGCGTCGCCCTCGACACGTACCGGCCCGCGGCAGACAGGAGCCGGCGGCGCTGCTCGGTGAATGAGAAACCTGTCACGGAGCGATCGTCAGAACACCCGGCGGCCCTGGATGACCCGCAGCAGCACGATGACAATCGCGACCACGAGCAGCAGATGAATGAGATTACCGACGCCTGGCAAGGCCAGCATGCCGAGCAGCCACAGGACGATCAGGACGATCAGGATGGTGTTCAGCATGGCTATACCTTCTGGATGGTGTTCGGCTTGCCCGAGGCCACCGACATCATGATGCCGACGCCAATCGCGACGAGCACGCCGATCGCAATCCACATCGGCGCGATGCGCTCGAGGACGCCGGCCTGCCATAAGCCCAGCGCCACAGCGATCACCACGACGACGTAACCGGCAAGGAACAGGTTGATGAATTTCATGTTGCCCTGACCATAGAGCATCACTCCTGCGGTCGTCTGTACTCTTGTGCACACTCCGAGATGTCCCGAACGGAACAGACGGACCCTGCCGCCGTCGCTACGATGCGGCTGATGACCAGCAGTCCGATTCGGAACCCGCCATCGGCGTGACGTCGGCGCCGCGGCCGGCTCTGAACCGCGCGCGTCGTTCGCCATTCATCCTGACGGTGCTGATCTCCGGACTACTCGCCGCGACGATGACCGCGCAGGTGCCGGTCAAGTTCGGCGTGGACGCTCCGTCCGTCGGCATCGCCCGCAAGTTTGGGATGCCGATTGCGTATGCCGGAGCGTGGGCGGGCGCCTGGAATCAGAAATTCGGGTGGGACGGCATCAGGGCGCACTTGCGCGACGCGAAAGCCGACGGCGTCATTCCAATCGTGCAATGGTGGTATTGGGGCGACGACATCAGCCCGCGCTGCGTCGAACAGGGTTGTCTCGACCAGTATCACAAGGTGCGAAAAGACCGCGCCACCTGGACCCGCCTCGCCAATGAGCTCGCCGACCTGATCGTCTCAATCGGCGCCCCGCAGGCGTTCGTCGTCATCGAAACCGAGTTCAACAAGCACGGCATCGAGACCTACGAGCCGTTCGACGGCTATCTCGTCGAACAGGCGGCGATCTTTCACCGACGCGGGCTCAAAGTGGTGGTCGGCTTCGGCAATTGGGGCCAGCCGCTGTGGAAGAACTTCGATCGCGCGATCGCGGCTTCAGACCTGCTGGGCACGATGGCGCTGCAATCGTCGGTTCGCGATGCGGCCACCTATCTGGCCGGTGCGGAGCAACTGGTTCGAGCGGCACGACACTTCCACGAGACGTTCGCGAAACGCACACTCGTGGATTTCGCGTTTTCGTCCTATCCAGACGCGACCTACGAGGGCATGCAGGACGCAGTGATCCGCGACATCTTTCGCCGCATGCCGGAGCTGAGGGCGGCTGGTGTCGAAGGCATGGTGTGGCGCATGCTGCCGGACGATCCCTCGTTCGATACCAATAACTATCACGGCATCGCCGAACGTCATTGGGGCCTGCTCCGCGCCGACGGCAGTGCCAAGCCCGCATTCGCGTCGTTTCTGAGCGGCATGCTTCAGGAACTGGGCAGCCAGCGTCAGCACCAATAGGCTGTTCACAACGGGACAGACGGGTCATGCCGCAGTCGGGCATGCTTGTTCGCGCATGACCACAGCCGCCATCGCGAACCGTCCGGCGTCGCGCCCTGGTTTTGCTGCCGCTCCACTTGCCGGCCGCGCGATCACCCGCGTGATGATCGTCGACGACAATCCCGAAATTCACCTGCTGCTGACCGCGCGGCTCGAGGCCCGGGGATTCATCGTGCGCAGCGCGTCCGACGGCGAAGAAGCGTTGGCGCAATTCCAGGACTTCCGCCCGGATATCGCGTTTCTCGACGTCACGATGCCGCGGTTTGGTGGTCTCGACGTGCTGCAGGTCATCCGCGCCGAGAACCTGGACATGGCGGTGGTCCTGACCGCGCCGATGGGCATGGAGCAAATGGCTATCAACGCCTTGCGACACGGCGCCGACGACTATCTGCGCAAGCCGTTCGACGGTGCGGAATTCCAGGCAGCCCTGGACCGCACCTTCACCCGGTTGACACTGGCCCGGCAGAATACGGCGCTCCGCAAACATCTTGGCATCCAGCTCGCGCGCGCGGGTGAGGCGCAGGCCGAGTTATTGCCGCAGGCCGACCCGCAGGTATCCGGATTCGAGCTGGCGGCACGCTGCATCCCGGCGGGCGAAGGCGAAGTGGGCGGTGATTTTTATGACTGGCAGGAACTCCGGCCGTCGACCCTGAGCCTCACGGTGGGCGATGTGATGGGCAAAGGCGTGCCGGCGGCGCTGATGATGGCGACCGTGCGCGCCGTGATGCGCGCGCTGGCGCCGCAGAATGCGCCGGGCGCCGCCCTGCAAGAGGCGGCGCGCACCCTCGAACCGGATCTCAACCGCTCGCAGTCGTTCGTCACCGTCTTCCACGCGCAGCTCGATCTCGCCAGTGCACGGCTGTCGTACTCCGACGCCGGCCACGGCTTCGTCCTGTTCCTGCGCGCCGACGGCACCGTCGAGGACCTGCGACACGTCGGCCTGCCGCTCGGTATTCGCCCCGGAGAAGTCTATGTGGAGGACACCGTGCTCCTTGGGCCCGGCGACATGGTGATCGTCTACAGCGACGGCCTGGCCGAAGTGCTCCCCGAACTGGTCGGCAACGGCGCCGCGCTCGCGGCGTTGGTGGATCCGGCTGAAAGCGCCGCCTGCATCGCCGATCGCCTGGTTGCGATCGCGCGAGCCGCGGGCCCGCTCGTCGACGATCTGACGATCGCCGTGCTGCGGCGCGGCCTTCGAGAAAAGTAGGACATGTCACTGAAAACCGGCGCGCTGCAGGATGCGATTTTCAACAGCGCCAATTTCTCCAGCATCGCCACCGATGAAAAGGGCGTCATCCAGATCTTCAACGTCGGCGCCGAGCGCATGCTCGGCTATACCGCCGCGGAGGTGGTGAACACCATTACACCCGCCGACATCTCGGATCCGCAGGAAGTCATCGCGCGCGCCACGACGTTGAGCCGCGAGCTGCGCACGACGATCACGCCCGGTTTCGAGGCGCTGGTCTTCAAGGCGGCGCGCGGCATCGAAGACATCTACGAGTTGACCTACATCCGCAAGGATGGCAGCCGCTTTCCCGCGGTGGTGTCGGTCACCGCATTGCGCGACGACCGGGACACGATCATCGGTTACCTTCTGATCGGCACCGACAATACCGCGCGCAAGCGTGCCGAGGACGCGCTGCGCGAGGCCGGCGCCCTGCAGGCCGCGATTTTCAACAGCGCCAACTTCTCCAGCATCGCGACCGACGCCAAGGGCGTCATTCAGATCTTCAACGTCGGCGCCGAACGGATGCTCGGGTACGCCGCCGCTGAAGTGATGAACACCATCACGCCGGCGGACATCTCCGATCCGCTCGAGCTGATCGCGCGCGCCGAAGCGCTCAGCACCGAGCTCGGTACGCCAATCACGCCCGGCTTCCAGGCGCTGGTCTTCAAGGCCGCCCGCGGCATCGAAGACATTTACGAGCTGACCTACATCCGGAAGGACGGCAGCCGCTTTCCAGCCGTCGTGTCGGTAACGGCGCTGCGCGACGGCCATGACGGCATCATCGGCTACCTGCTGATCGGCACCGACAACACTGCGCGCAAGCATGTCGAAGCGGAGCGCCAGCGCCTCGATCAGGTGCTGCAGGAGAAGAACGTCGAGCTGCAGCGCGCCAATCTCGCCAAGTCGGACTTTCTGTCGAGCATGAGCCATGAACTGCGCTCGCCGCTCAACGCCATCCTGGGCTTCGCGCAGCTGATGGAAATCGACGCCGCCAACAATGCGCCCGCCAAGCCGTCGAGCATCAACCAGATCCTGCACGCCGGCTGGTATCTGCTGGAGCTGATCAACGGCATCCTCGACCTCGCGCAGATCGAGTCGGGAAAATTATCGCTGTCGCTCGAGCAGGTCTCGCTGGCCGAGGTCATGAGCGAATGCGAAGCGATGATCGAGCCGCAGCGCCGACTGCGCGGCATCGCCATGACCTTCCCGCGGTTCGACGTGCCGTGTTTCGTTCACGTCGATCGCACACGCCTCAAGCAGGTGATCATCAACCTGCTGTCCAATGCGCTCAAGTACAACCGTGCCGGCGGCTCGGTGATCGTCGATCGGACCATCGTCGCATCCGGCGCGGTGCGGGTGAGCATCACCGACACCGGCGAGGGCTTGCCGCCCGAGAAGGTGGCGCAGCTGTTCGAAGCGTTCAATCGACTGGGCCGCGAAACCGGCGTCGAGGAAGGGACCGGCATCGGCCTCGTCGTCAGCAAGCGGCTCGTCGAGTTGATGCGTGGCGAGATCGGTGTTGAGAGCACGGTCGGCTCCGGCAGCACGTTCTGGATTGAGCTCCTTGCCGCGAGCGCGCCTACGCTGGTCGAGACCGTGGAGCCGGAGGCACCGCCCGCGCGGCTGCAGCCTGACGCGACATTGCGAACGCTGCTCTATGTCGAGGACAACCCCGCCAACCTGTCGCTGGTCGAGCAGCTGCTCGCGCGGCGTGCGGACATGCACCTGATGACCGCGACGAATGCCTATCTCGGCATCCAGATAGCGCGCGTGTCGCGTCCGGAAATGATCCTGATGGACATCAACCTGCCCGGTATCAGCGGCCTCGAAGCCCTCAAGATCCTGAAGGACGACCCGCTGACGGCGCATATTCCGGTCGTCGCGCTGAGCGCCAACGCGATGCCGCGCGACATCGCCAAGGGCCTCGACGCCGGATTCTTCCGCTATCTGACCAAGCCGATCAAAGTGCACGAGTTCATGGAAACGTTGACCACCACGCTGGCGTTTGCCGAGACCCAGACGCGGGCTGACGCGCCCGTCTATGGCGATTGACACGTTGACGCCGCCAGATGTCTTCGCCGCACGTATCCTCATCGTCGATGACCAGCCCGCGAACGTTGAGCTGCTCGAACAGATGCTGGCCGGCGCCGGCTATACGTCGCTGACGTCGACCGTCGACCCGCACGCGGTGTGCGAGCTGCACCGGGCGAATCACTACGCGCTGATCCTCCTCGATCTCCAGATGCCGGGCATGGACGGCTTTCAAGTGCTCGAGGCCCTGAAGCACATCGACCGCAACGACTACCTGCCCGTGCTGGTGGTCACCGCACAACCCGGCCACAAGCTGCGTGCGCTGCAGGCCGGCGCGAAGGATTTCGTCAGCAAGCCGTTCGACTTCGCCGAGATCAAGATGCGCGTTCGCAACATGCTCGAAGTTCGGCTGCTTCACGAGCAGTCGAGATTGCATGCGCTCAGCCTCGAACGGACGCTGCGCGAGGTCGAGGCCAGCCGCGAAGTCATCCGCTGCCAGGGCGAAGAGCTGCGCGGCCTCTACGATCAGGTGCTGATCGAACAGAAGTTGTCCGACCGGCTTCGCCTCAACGAGCTGCCCGACGTGATTCGCGTGCGCCCTGACGACGAAGTCCGCCACCTGGTGCCTGACTTTCTCGCGAAGCGCAAGACCGACGTCGCGGCGCTCGAGACGGCGCTCGTCGCCTGTGACTTCGCGGCGATCGGCCGTCTCGGCCACGGCCTCAAGGAAACCGGGCGCGCGTACGGGTTCGACGGTGTCACCGAGATCGGCAGTGCCATCGAACGCGCGGCCCACCACCAGGACGCGGCAGCGATCGGGACGCGCATCGGCCACCTCGCCGCATACCTTCTTCGCGTCACCGTCCTGGAGTAACCCTCATGGAAAGCTACCTTCCGCTGGTGCCCCTGCCTGCCCGCATCGGGCGGCTCAACGAGCTGTCCTACGATCTCTGGTGGAGCTGGCACGCCGAAGCGGCCGCCGTGTTCAAAGCACTCGACGAACACGTGTGGAGCCTGACGTCGCATAACCCGGTGCTGTTGTTGCACCTGCTCAGCCCGGCCCGCGCCGCGGCGGCAGCGGCCGATGCGGCGTTTCTCGCGCAGTACGACGCGGCCATCGCGCGCTTCGATCGATCGCGTTCCACGGCTGACACCTGGTGGGCGCAGGCGAATGGCGCCACCACCGGCGTGATCGCCTACTTCTCGGCCGAGTTCGCGCTGCACCGTTCGTTACCCATCTACGCCGGCGGCCTCGGCGTGCTGGCCGGCGATCACTGCAAAGAAGCGAGCGACCTCGGCGTGCCGCTGGTGGCCGTCGGCCTGATGTATCCGAAAGGGTACTTTCATCAGTACGTTGGCGCCGATGGCTGGCAGCAGGAGGTTTACGATCCGCTCGACTGGTGCGACGGTCCGATCGAACCGGCGCTGACGCCCGCCGGCATCCCCTGCAGCATCACGGTGCCGCTGGGTGATCGCGCCGTGCGCGTAACGGTGTGGCGGGTACGGGCTGGCCGCGTGATGCTGTACTTGCTCGACACCGACGTCGACCAGAACGCCGGCGTGGATCGCGAGCTTTCGGCGCGGTTGTACGGCGGGGGGCGCGACGGCCGTCTCCAACAGGAAATCATTCTGGGCATTGGCGGAGTCCAGGCGCTCCGGGCGCTCGATATCGCTCCCGCTGCCTGGCACCTCAACGAAGGCCACGCCGCCTTCGTCGGCCTGCAGCGAATGCATGACAGCCTGACGCAGGGACTGTCGTTCGCCGCCGCGTTGGAACTGGTGCGCGCGTCGACGGTGTTCACCACGCACACGCCGGTGCCAGCCGGTCACGACGCGTTTGCGTTCGACCTTGTCGAACAACACCTGGCCGGCTGCTGGGGTGGACTTGGCGCGCACCGCGATGCATTTTTGCGTCTCGGCCACCACGATTCCGGCTCGGGACCGTTGTTCAACATGACGGCGCTCGCGATGCGTACCGCCGGTTCGGTGAACGCCGTCAGCAAGCTTCACGGTACCGTGACGCGCGAGATGTGGGCCTCCCTCGACCAACCAGTCCAGACGATCACCAACGGCGTCCACGTGCCGACGTGGCTCGCGCCCGACCTGGCGTCGTTCTTCGATCGCCGCCTCGGCCTCGACTGGCGCGAACGGCAGGATGACGATGGCTTCTGGGCGGCTGTGCTCGAATTCCCCGACGACGAGCTGTGGGACCTCCGCGGGGTGCTCCGTCAGAAGATGTTGACCTTCATGCGGAATCGCGCGCGTGATGGCTGGTCGGAGGCCGAGGCAGGTCCGGCCCGCGTGCTGGCCGGAGGGGCGCTGTTCGACGAACGAACGTTGACGATCGGATTCGCGCGGCGGTTCGCGCAGTACAAACGCTCCGGCCTGATCTTTCACGATGCGAAACGTCTCGCGCGCATTCTGAAGGATCCGCGCCGGCCCGTTCAGATCGTCTATGCCGGAAAAGCCCACCCCGCCGACGACGGCGGCAAGCACAACCTGCAGCGCGTCTATCGCCATGCGATCGATCCGGAATTTGGGGGGCGCGTCTCGTTCGTCGCCGATTACGATCTGCACGTCGCCCGCTTTCTCGTTCAAGGTTGCGACGTCTGGCTCAACACGCCGCGCAAACCGCTCGAGGCCAGCGGCACCAGCGGCATGAAGGCCGCCATCAACGGCGGTCTCAATCTGAGCATCGGCGACGGGTGGTGGGCGGAGGGTTATAACGGCGCCAATGGCTGGCTGATCGACGGCGGCAGCTTCGGCGACGACGATGCCGTCGACGCGGCGGATGCCGAGTCGCTGTATCGATTGCTCGAAGAAGAAGTGGTCCCCGCGTTTTACGAACGCGACTCCCGCGGCGTGCCGTTACAGTGGGTGCGCTACGTCAAAGAGTCGATCCGCTCGGTGATCCCGCATTTCAGCGCGCGGCGCATGGGCAAAGAGTACGCGACGCGGATGTACGCGCCCGCGCTCGACGCCGCACCCGTCGTCTAAGAAGGCTCGGGCACGACGATGCCACGGCCGTCGACGATGTCGAACGGCCGCTCGCCGAGCGCCGCCGGGGCGCCGCGCATCTTTCGAATCAGTGCAGACCGGCGGTGAGACGCTCTGTCCCCTCCGACGGGAGCGATCTTCAATTCGATGACGCCTGACATGAGTCGCTCCGCGATTGGACCGACCCGCGAGGTGTGCAGGTCGTTGCAGGTCTGCGCGGTCAGCACCGTGGTGCAGCCAAGGTTGTTTTCGAGCGAGGCGATCAGCGATCGGAGAAAGTCCTCGACCTCGCCCGGCGGCGCGCCGTCAGGAACGAGCGAGGTCGCCCCGTCGATCACGAGCCGGCCGGCCTTCGCTCGCCGCACCTGTTGCGCGAGGTCGCCGCCCACCTGTCGGGCGTCAATGCCGTTGCGGCTGCGCAAGGCGGTGAAATACGGCGAGGCCTCGAGCACCGTGAGCAACTGCCGCCCCATCGCCGCGGCCACGTCCCAGCCAAACCGGCGCGCGTCCTCGACGAGGTGCGCCGGCTTCTCGTCGATGCTGATCAGCACGCCGGGTTCTTCCCTCGTGACACCCTCCATCAGGAACTGCAGACCGAACGTCGTCTTGCCGGTGCCAATGTCCCCGCACACCAGCACCGTGCGATGGCGCGGGAAACCGCCGCCGACGAGCGCGTCGAGACCGGGAATGCCGCTCGCGACCCGGGCGGTCGTCTTGGTCTGCTCGTCCAGCGTGATCACCGGCTAGTTCATGCGCCGGTAGAACCCGACTGAGAAGTACGGCCCCGTCAGTGCCGGACCCACTTCGAACGTCGAGCGCTTGTATCCGGCCTTGAACACGAGCGACACCCTCGCCGGGACGCGCGTATATTCGAAGAACCCGCCGAGTTGCCGCGAGCGGATGTCACTGTTCCCCTGGACAATTCCTTCCACGCCGAGGAACGTCGCGTCTGGCCCTTCCCACGTCCGATTGGTGAGTTGTTCCTTGAATCCGAGGCGGGCCCAGGAGTACTTGTCCGACGTGTTGTAGTTGACGATACCGTGCAGATTGTTGTGGGACGTCGGGTTGGCGTAGACCTCGCCGCCGGCGTTCAGCCCGAGCCGCGTGTCGCGATGCGCCACGCCGACGCCACTGGCGCCCGTGACCTCGGTGCGGCGCCATTTCAATTCCGGTCCCGCGAGCACGCGGGCGAAACTCTTGTCGCCGAATTGCAGGCCGACGGCTGAACTGATCCCAGGTGAGCGCACCTGCGTCATGCCATCGGCGCCGCTGAACTCGTAGGCGAGGTAATTGCCAAAGGCACGGGCCGTCCAAGACAATCCGGGCCGGATGTTGCGCACATAACTCGGCCCGAAGAACGCATAGCCCGATCCCTCGGAGTCGCCCTCGTAGCCGCTGATCAATTCCCAGAATGGCGGCACGGACGTCAGCGCCGCCGGCGGCGGCACTATCACCGGCGGTCGTTGCTCGGCCGGCGGCGACAGCGTCGACGCGGGCTGCTGCGCGATTGCTGCTGCCGGCATGGACACGGCGGCGAACGCCACCGCGGCGGCGACGGCAGAAAAACTGGCGGTGCGAAACGTGAATTGCATCATCATCCTTGTCGGGTCATGCGGCCGCCGGCACCGCGGGTTCGAACAGCAGACGCCGCGGCGCAATCGTCACGGGCTTGTTGAAGTAGACGAACAGGGTCGACAGCAGCACCGCGTGATATCCCGCCCAGACGGTGTTCATCACGTAGGCGACGCTCCAGCCGCCGATCGTCAGTTGATAGATCCCCCATAGCGCGACGCCGGCATTGCACGCGCACATCACGAGCTCGGGGATCATCTGCGACACGGGTATGGCGCCGCCGACGCCTTTCGGGGTCACGCCGAATGCGCGTTTCAAGCCAAACAGCGCGACAATCGCGGCTTTCATGTAGATCCAGAACGTGGCGAAGCTGAGCGCGCTGGCCAGCCAGACGCCGCGTATCGAATACCGGCGCAGCCACATGCCGAAGAAAAACAGATTCATCGTGAACGCGATGTACGGCACGAAAAAAAACAGGTAGAGGTTCGAGTTGGCGCGCAACGGGCGCACGTCGAACACCATGAACATCAGCGGCGCGAGCATGAAGATGAAATTGGCGAAACCGACGAAGTAGTACGACCCGGAGAGCAGATATTCGAGCCACTGCCCCGGTCGCAACGCGCGCGGCGTGTTGATGAGGCGGCGGGCGACGTGCAGACCCACGGCGAGCGTGCCCATCGCCCATCGCATCTGCTGCGTGAAGTAGGCAGGCAGCGTTTCCGGACCCATGCCCACGACGTACGGTTGATTGATGTAGTCGGTGCGCCACCCCTTGGCGTGCAGCCGGAACGAGGTCGCGAAATCTTCCGTCACCGACGTCTCATCGAAGTAGTGGCGCCGCCCGTTGATCGTGCAGCCGATCGACAACAACGCCTCGCGTCGGATGATCACGTTCGACCCGCAGCAGAACATGGCGTTGGAGTGCGACTTGCCTTCGCAGATGTATTCGAAGAACACCGCTTGCTGATACTTGGCCGCCTCGGCCACCGGCAATCCTTCGGTATTCACGTACACCTGCGGCACCTGCACGAACGCCAGATCCCGGTTCGCCTCCATGTACGGCACGAGGTCTTTCAGCCAGCCTTCGAGCGGACGTTGATCGGCGTCGAGCAGCGCGATGTAAGGTTCGTCGAGGCGCGGAATCAGATCGTTGATGGCACCGGCCTTGTAGCCGGAACGGTCGGTGCGGTGCACGAGCTGCGCTCCATACGTGGCAGCGACTCGCGCTGCACCCTGCTGACTTTCGGTCTTCGTCGAATCGTCAATCAGGTAGACGTGCGCGGCCGGGTAATCGAGGGCGCGGACCGAGGCCAGCGTCTCCTCGAGTACATCGGCCGATTCGTTGAATGCAGCGACCAGCACCGCTACGTGCGGGACTCCGAGCGGCGTGGCGGAGCGCGCGCCGGCGCCGTGGTACGGCGGGAACAGCAGGGGCGTGGCGTGTTGCTGTCGCCGCTCCGCCTTGACGACGCTGAGAAAGTAGCCGATGCCGTGGAAACAAAGAAACAGTTCCGCCGCAAACAATAGCGCCGCCATGGTCGCGTCCGCTGCCGTATACCCGGACGCAAACAGCGTCGTCAGGCGCACGCATACGTAGGCCGCCATCAGCACTAGCGTGATCGCGGTGAGCGCGAACAGCACGCGTTGCACTGTCGAGAGCCGCGAGACATGCATAGGGCGGACCATCCGTTGCAGGATGCCGGAATAAGACCACCGTGGCTGTTCTCTTTGGGACAGCGGCTCCGTTGACGGCCGCGTACTGTAAATGTCGGCGTGCCGTGTTCGCAGCGGAGAACACGCCCCGGAATTACTCGGACGAAGGGATCAGATGAAGCACCACGTCTATTACGCAGGGATTTGTGCCGTGGCCGCCGTCGCCGTGCTCGCGGCGTGCAGCGAGCGGGTCGAGCCACTCGACACCACCAGCTCGACCGTGTTCGTGGCATCCGCGGAAAAAGGCGACCTGGCCGCAGTGAACCAGTTTCTCACCGCCGGCATGAGTCCCGATGCGCCGAACCCCGCCGGCGTCACCGCGCTGCTGGCCGCCGTCAGCGCAGGCCAGTTCGAGGTCGTCGAGTTGCTGTTGACCAAGGGCGCGAATCCAAGCCTCGCAAAGCCGATCGACGGCTGGTCACCAATGCTGGCCGCGGCGCACGCAGGCCACACCACCATCATCGAGGCGCTCGTCGACAAGGGTGCCGACGTCAACGCTGCTAACGCGGAGCGATTTACGCCGCTGATGGCGGCCGCCAAGAGCGGGCACGAGACAGCGCTGGTCAGCCTGATCGGTCACGGTGCCGCCGTCAATAGCATCAACAAGGACGGCTGGTCCGCGCTGGTTGCCGCGGCGGAGTCGAACAAACCGGGCATCGTGGAAGCGCTGCTCAAGGGCGGCGCAGACGCGAACGCCTCGATGGTTGATGGATGGACGCCGTTGATGGCGGCGTCGAAGGTCGGCAACGCGCCGGCGGTCACTGCGTTGATCGGCGCCGACGTCGACGTCAACGCGCACAACACCGACGGCTGGACCGCGTTGATGGCGGCGCCGGAAGGCGGCAGCACCGCGGTCGCGACCGCGCTGGTCGCCGACGGCGCCAACGTCAACGCCGCCAGCAACGATGGCTGGACGCCATTGATGGGCGCGGCCGAAAAAGGGCGCTCTGAAATGACGCGCCTGCTGCTCGATAAAGGTGCCAAGGTCGGCGCTGCCAATCACCAGAAGATGACGGCGCTCGCCTACGCCGAAAAAGGACAGCACGCCGACATCGTCGCACTGCTGAAACAATCAGGCGCGCGATGACACGGTGGGCGTGGTGTGCGTCCGCATTGGCCGCGCTGGCCGTTGTCACCGGCTGTCGCGCCGATCCGCGGCAGATCCTCGTCCAACTCAACCTGCCCTACACGGCGGAGGCGCTGATCGTTCAGGCCGGCGCCGGCGACACGACCGCGGTCGCGGCGTTCATGTCAGCGGGCATGAACCCAAACATTGCTGATACCGCCGGCCGCACGCCGCTCCTCAACGCCGCTGCCGGCGGACACGTTGACGTGGTGACGCTGTTACTGGGCAAAGGCGCTGCCGTCAATGTGGCGAGCGCGCGAGGCATGACGCCGCTGGCGGCGGCGATTATCAATGACCACCCGGCCGTCGTGGCGCTGCTGCTCGAAGGCGGCGCCGCGTTGACGGCGCCGACGGTCGATCGCCATCCGTTGCTGCTCGCGATTCGATCGCGTCGCGCACAGGCGGTGACGCTCCTCCTCGATAAAGGCGCCCCGGCGTACGCGCAGGATCACCAGTGGTCGGCGCTGATGATGGCGGCATTCCTCGGCGATCTCGACATCGTCAACGCGCTGCTGTCGAAAGATCCGAATCTGAATTCCGCGAACGACGACGGCGGTACCGCGCTGATGTACGCCGCTACCGCCGGGCATACCGAGGTCGTCAAGGCGTTGCTGGCCAAAGGCGCCACGATCGACGCACAGGATCTCGCCGGCTTGACGCCGTTGATGCTCGCTGCGAACAACGGACATACGCAGACCGTGAAAACGCTCATCGCATACGGCGCCGACAGGGCGGCAATTAACCGCACCGGCGGCACGGCGCGGAGCCTGACCGATGCCAATGGTCATTCGGACATCGCCGTGTTCCTGCCAAAGCCCGCCTCTCCGCCGGCGGTGCCCGCGGCCGTCGCGCCGACACCCGCCGGACAGGCCGAGCAGGCTGAACGGCAATTCGCCGCCGACTTCCTGAAGCTCGAACGCCAGCACTCGTCGTCTCCGGACGATGAGCGCACCTTTGATGTCGCCGCACGCAGTGCGTGGCAGTACGTCGCGCGTCACTACCAGTCGTCGACCGGCCTGATCGACGCGACGTCGGGATACCCGTTCACCACGGTCTGGGACGTAGCCAGCGGAATAGCCGCGCTGTACAGCGGACACGCGCTCGGCCTTATTGACAGCGCGGAATACGCCCGCCGCATGCGGCGCGTGGTGGGAACACTGAGAACGATGGGTGTCGTCGACGATGCGGCGTTCAACAAGGTGTACTCGACTCGCACCGCCGCGATGGTGGGACGCGATCGCGCACCATCAGCGAGTGGCTATGGCTGGTCGACGACGGACATCGGCCGCCTTCTCATCTGGCTGAAAATCGTCGCCGTCACCCAACCGGAATACGCGGCCGACATTACCGCCGTTGTGCAGCGCCTCGATTTCGATCGGCTGGTCGCCGACGGTTACATGTGGGGCCAGGATTTCGATGGCAAGTGGAACCCGCGCCGCTATCCCGAGGGGCAGATCGGCTACGAGCAGTACGCCGCGCGCGGATTCGCCGCGTGGGGGGTGGATGTCGAGCGTGCGTTGGGGCTCGAAGACAACGGGCTGCCGGTGACCGTCATGGGCCGCACCCTCTACGCCGACGCCCGCGGCCACGATCGCCTGACCAGTGATCCGTTCGTGCTCGCGGGCCTCGAGCTCGGGTGGGACGCGGCCATGGAACGGTTTGCCCGCGACTTACTGGGCGTTCAACGGGCGCGTTACCGAAAGACGGGCCGCGTCACGATGGTCGGCGAAGACGCCATCGGACGGCCGCCACACTTTTTTTACTACTACAGCGCCTACTCGCACCGTCAGACGTTCGCCGTTGATGTGCAGACGCGCGGGGCGTTCGTCGACGAGCCCCGCTGGGTCAGCGCCAAGGCGGCTTTCGCGTGGCATGCGCTGCTGCCCGGTTCGTACACCCGGCTGGCGATGCACACTGTGGCGCCGGCTCGATCGCCCGAGGGTTGGGCGTCTGGCGTGTTCGAAGCCACCAGGGAATCCACGGGCACGCAGAACATCAATACGGCCGCGATCATCCTGACCGCCGCGGTGGTGGCCAGACGCGGCGAACCAATCAGCACTGCTGCGAGTCCGGCGCGATGAGCCACTCTCGACAGGGGATGCAAGCGCTTCTCCTCTTGACCGCGGTAGCGCTGAGTCTTGGCGCGAGGGCATCGAATGCGGCACGGCAGCCTGCCCAGGTAGCGACCGCGCTGTCTCTGGCGGGCGACTGGAAATATCTGCCGTTCGACGGCACGACGAACTTCGCGGACCCGTCCGTACCCGACGCCGATTGGCCGGCGATGCGGCTGCCCTCCAACTGGTTTCTCAAAGGCTCGGCGCACTATCCCGCGGCGATCGATCTGCTTCCGGTATCACCGGGCGTCATCGTCAATCCAGGCGACTTGGCGGCCGCCGGCCCCGAACGCGGTCTCGATTACTCGGGGAGCGTGTGGTTCCGGCGACATTTTCAGCACGCCCCTGCCGGCATCACGATTCTTCGCTTCGAGATGGTCGATTACTTCGCTGACGTGTATGTCAACGGGCACTTCGCGGGTCACCACGAGGGATCGTTTCAGCCGTTCGAGTTTGATGTTTCGCGCTGGCTGGTGCCGGGCGACAACGTGGTTGCCGTCAAAGTGTCGGCGCCTGCGCAAGTGATCGACTGGACGGAAGAGTACGCGGCGAGCTGGCCCAGGCGGCAGACGCAAGTGAAGGGGGTGTTCGCGTACCACGACACGCGGCCTGGCGGGACGTCCGGACGCGGCCAGGCGCGAGGAACGGGCGGCATCGTTGGTGACGTCACGCTGCGGCAGTCGTCCGGGGTCGACGTCGTTCGCGCCGAGATCGCGCCGCTCGACGTCACGGCCGACCGCGCCACGCTGCGAATCGACTACGTGCTTCGCAACTGGACCGCAGGCGAGCGCACCGCGACGCTGACCGGCGACATTGCGCCGAAGAATTTCGACAGCAGCCGTCGCGATCGTTTCACCCAACTCTTGCAAGTGCCACCGGGCGAAAGCCGCGTGCGCGTGACGCGCCACATCGAGCAACCCGCGTTGTGGTGGAGCTGGGACTACGGTCAGCCGAATCTCTACCAGCTCACGAGCACGCTCGACGGCCGTCCACAGAGCACGACGTTCGGTGTGCGAAGCATCACGCGGGACAAGAATTGGGTCTGGCATTTGAACGGGCGCCGGATCTTTCCGCGCGGGTCCAACTACATCTCGACGCAATGGCTGTCGCAGGCGGATCGGGCGTGGTACGAACGCGACCTCGACCTGATGCTGAAGGCCAACCTCAACTCGATTCGCGTGCACGCGCACGTCGAGCGGCCGGAGTTCTACGAGCTCGCCGACGAGCGTGGGCTGATGGTGTGGCAGGACTTTCCGCTGCAGTGGGGCTACAGCGACCTGCCGGAGTTTCACGCCGAAGCGATGCGGCAGCTCGGCGACATGGTTGGCCTGCTGTTCAGCCATCCATCGATCATCGTGTGGTCGATGCACAACGAGGCGCCGCACGCCATGTCGTGGATGAAACGGAAGACGCCGGATCAGAACCTGGCGCTGGATGAAGCGCTGTTCGCCGAAACGACGCGGCGCGATCCATCGCGCGTGGCGCATCGCGACTCAGGCACCGGCGACGGCCATCCGTACCCCGGATGGTACGGCGGCAAGGCCGCCGACTACGCGGCGCTGCCGGGCGCCCCGTTCATCACCGAGTACGGAGCGCAGGCGATGCCGGGACCGGAGACGATGCGCGCCATGTTGCGGGCCGACGATCGCTGGCCGAATGACGAGAAGACTTGGGAGACATGGGCGTTTCACAACTTTCAGCGCGATGCGACCTTCAACAGCGCGAAGATCCCGATCGCGGCGTCCCGAGACGACTTCATCTGGAACAGTCAGAACTACCAGTCCGCGCTGCTGCGATTCGCGACCGAGAGTTACCGCCGCGCCAAATGGACGCGCGTCACCGGACTCTACCAGTTCATGTTCGTGGACGACTGGCCGTCGATCACCTGGTCGGTGCTCGACTACTACCGCCGCCCGAAACGCGGCTACACCACGCTCGCCGAGGTCATGCAGCAGACGCTGCCGAGCATCGAGTACGCGATCGACGATCCGGCCGCGCCGATCACCTTGTGGGTCGTCAACGATCGTCCGGAAGCCTTTCCCGGCGCGCGGCTGGCCTGGACCATGGCCGGACGCGAGCATGCCTTGACGGTCGATGTTCCCGCCGACGGCGTCGTCAAGGCGATCGTCCTGGGGCCGGGAACGGCCATCGCACGGGGTGGCGACACCCTGGCGGTTTCGATTGCAGCACGTTCGGGACGCGTCCTCGGCACCAATCATCTGGCGGCCGCTGACTACTTGTATTGGAAACAGTAATCGCGAAGCACACGGCATACGTAGAGGCAGATCATGCAAATTGAAATAGTTCAACGAAACGGGGCCACGGTGGTGCGGCCGGCCGGCGCGCGCGTCGATCTGCAGGTCGCCGCGGATTTCCGTGCGGCCCTTCTCGAAGCCATCGAGGGCGGCCACCATCATCTCGTCGTCGACATGGGCGGGGTGCTGTTCGTCGACAGTTCGGGGCTCGGTGCCCTCGTCTCGGCGCTGAAGACCTTGAAACTGATCAAGGGCAACGGTGACATCCGGCTGGCCAACGTGCAGCCGCCGGTCCAGGCGTTGCTCGAAATCATTCGCCTGCACCGCGTCTTTGCGAATTACCCATCGGTTGATCAGGCGGTGGGCAGCTTTTTGGTGGGCCACGCGTGAAGGCGATGATCCTGGCCGGGGGCAAGGGGACCCGGGTGCGGCCGCTCACTGACACCGTGCCAAAGCCGATGGTGCCGATCATCAGCCGGCCGCTGATGGAGTTCCTGATCGATCTGCTCAGGCAACACGGCTTCGATCAGATCATCGTGTCGACGGCCTACCTGGCCGAAGCCATCGAGTCGTACTTTCGCGAGGGTTCCCGCTTCGGGGTGCAGATTGCCTACAGCTTCGAGGGCTACCACGCCAACGGGCAGAGTGTTCCGGAGGGGCTTGGATCGGCGGGCGGCCTGAAGAAGATTCAGGAGTTCTCGGGTTTCTTCGACGACACCTTCGCCGTCGTCTGCGGCGACGCCATCATCGATCTCGATCTGTCAGCAGCCCTCGCCTTTCACCGCGAGCGCGGCGCCCTGGCCACGATTGTTCTGAAAGATCTGCCGCGCGAGCAGGTCAGTAGCTACGGCGTCGTCAAGACCGCGCCGGATGGCCGCATCCTGCAGTTCCAGGAAAAGCCCGCCGCGGCCGCTGCGGTGAGTACGACCATCAACACCGGCATCTACATCTTCGAGCCGGCGATCTTCGACCATATTCCCGCCGGCACGCCGTTCGACATCGGCGGCCAGCTGTTCCCGTTGGTCGCCAAGCTGGGTTTACCGTTCTTCGGCGTCGCGCTGCCGTTTTCCTGGATCGACATCGGCAGTACGCCCGACTACTGGCAGGCCACGCAAATGATCCTGCGCGGGGACTTCAAGGTGCCGATGCCCGGGCGCGAACTGGCGCCGGGCATCTGGGGTGGCATCAACCTCGCGGTCGATTTCGCGACGACGGATATCCGCCCACCGGTATACATCGGCTCGGGTACGGCGATCGAGTCTGGCGCCACGGTGATTGGGCCCTCGGTGATTGGTCGAAATTGCGTCATCGAGCGCGGCGCGTCGATTACTGCGTGCGTGGTCGACGATTACACGCGCGTGTCCGGCTTTGCCGAGATGCACGAGAAAATTGTCAGCGGCCGGTTTTGCGTCGATCGCGAAGGCCGCAGCGTCGACCTCGCGGGGACCGGCTACGGATTCGTCGTGGACGATGCGCGCGAGCGACGGCGGTGGACGGCCGACGATCAAATCCTGATGGAATTCCTGAAGTCCCAAAATGCGCACGCCGTCTGATCCTGGCGGCGTCGCCGTCGAGGGGCCGCGCCACGCGTCAATCACGGTGCCGAGCCGCGTTGAATCGATCCGCTGTGCCGCGGATTTCATCATCGAGGTTGCCCGCACCATGCGCGTGCCGGCGGCGGACGACTCCCTGTTCGAGAGCGCGGTGGTCGAAGCCCTCAACAACGCCATCGAACACGGCAATGCCGCGCAGCACCCCGATGCGATGACCGCGTGCGAGCTCGAAGTCGACGGTCGACGTCTGACGGTGCGGATCTTCGGGAAAGGGCCGCCGTTCGCGCTGCGTCCGGGGCCCGCACCGGAGTGGAACGCGGCCGACCTGTCGTCGCTCCCGGAAGGAGGACTCGGCATTCACATCATCCGCGGGGTATTCCCCGACGTGCGCACGGTCACCCGCGGCGGCGAATTCGGGTTGGAGATGGTGCTGACGTTTTAAGGGAGCGGCACGTAGAAGGTGGCAGAAGCTCACGCTTCGGGATTTTCACGCGTGAGCCTTCGCCCAGCTTGCCCAGCCGAAGCTCACGCTTCGGCGTTTCACGCGTGAGCGAAGGCTGGCGGGAGGTGGGATTCGACGTCGCTAAGCCGAGCCCGGAGGGCGAAGGCGCGCCGCTGAATCCGCGCTCGACGCCACGAGCGAGAAAAACGCAGTTTTTCGAGTGAGTGGCGGAGAGGGTGGGATTCGAACCCACGTGCCCTTTCGGACAAGACGCTTTCGAGGCGCCCCCGTTACGACCACTTCGGTACCTCTCCGCTCTGCGTGGACCGCGTCGTTCGCAGGAACTTCCAATTATAGCATCGCACCATGTTAGTTTTTGTCTGATGGCCGCATCCAACCCAGTGCCTTCGCCCGACCGCAAGCAGACCGACGACAGCCTCCAGGACGAACGCGCGAAAAGCGACGAGGCGATCGCGGACCGCCTCGACGCCGTCAATGACGTCGCCGACGAGGTTCTTCGCCGCGCCCGCAAGGACGCCGACGCCGTGCTGGTCACGGCCAGGGAACAAGCCGATCAACGGCTCGAGCACGCCGACCCGCCTGCCGATGCCGGCGAGGCCGTCGCGCGCGAACGCGCCGCCGAAGATGTCGCACTCGAACAGGAGCGTGACGCCGCCGATGAAGCGCTGCGGTTGGAACGCGCCGAGACCGCGCGGATACTGCGGCGGCTGCTGCCCGATGAGCGGGATCAGACAGACCGGCACCTGTTGCGCGAACGCGTGCGGTCCGATAGGGCCGTGGCCAACCGGGACGATTTCCTCGGCGTGGTCAGTCACGACCTCCGCGACCTGCTCGGCGCGATCGTCATGAGCACGGCGATCATCGGCAAGCAGACAGGCCTTGCACAGCCGGACGAGCGCATCGTCGCCGAAATCGCCCGCATCCAGCGCAATGCCGCCCGCATGAACCGCTTGATCAGCGACCTCGTCGATATCGTCAGCATCGATGCGGGAAAGCTGGCGGTCGCCCCTGCTCGCGACGATCTCGCGGCGTTGGTCGCGGAAGCCGTCGACGCGTTCCGGGACTCGGCGGCGGTGAAAGCCATTCAGATCGAGGCGGCCGTGCCGGCGAGCGCGATCGCGATGTTCGATCACGCCCGGATGTTTCAAGTGATGGCGAATCTGCTGCTGAACGCGATCAAGTTCACGCCGCGCGGCGGCGCGATTACCGTTGGTTGTGAGGCCGCGGACGACACGTGGCAATGCAGCGTCAGCGACACCGGACCCGGCGTGCCCGCTGCGCGCATCGAATCGATCTTCGAGCGATTTACGCAGGTTGGTGAGACTGATCGCCGAGGACTAGGTCTCGGATTGTTCATCTCGAAATGCATCGTCGAAGCCCACGGCGGCAAGATCTGGGCGGACAGCACCATCGGACGTGGCACCCGCGTCTCATTCACGCTGCCGCGCCAACCTGACTAGGAGCGCGACGACGCCGCTGCTTTCGACGGCGTCTCGCGGGCGAGCAGCCGCTCCAACGCCAGTGGGTCGGCCGGCTTGGTGAGATGCGTGTCGAACCCCGCATCGATGGCCCGCCGTTTGTCCTGATCCTGGCCCCACCCGGTAATCGCCACGATCTTCAGATCCTTGCCGTGCTGCGACCTGATGCGGCGGCACGTTTCGTAACCGTCAATGCCCGGCAAGCCGATGTCGAGCAGCACGATCTGCGGACGGAAGTCCGCCGCGGCGTGCACCGCCGACTCGCCGTCAAACGCGGCATGCGCTTCGCCGCCGAGCGTCCGCACCAGCATCACCAGCATCTCCGCGGAGTCGGCATTGTCGTCCACGACCAGCACGCGGGGCGCGGTGTTGTGAGCGGGCGCGGGCGCCGTCGCTGATGCCGATGGTGCCGGCGCCGGCGTTAACGGCATGCGAATGAAGAAGGTACTGCCGCGGCCGGTGCCGTCGCTGTGCGCCTCGATGGTGCCGCCATGCAGCTCGATCAGCGTCCGCGCCAGCGCCAGGCCGATACCAAGCCCGCCATGGCTTCGCGACGTGCCGCCGTCCGCCTGTACGAAGAGATCGAATACGTGTGGCAACACCGCCGCCGGAATTCCAACGCCATCGTCGACGATCTTGATGACGACGTCCGCCGGCTGCGCCGGCGTCACTGTCGCGGATATCCTGACGTGGCCACCGGCGCTGGTGAACTTGACCGCGTTATTGAGGACGTTCGAGATGACCTGGCCGGTTCGCGTCGGGTCCACGTGCAGGATGCATTCCTCTGCCGGCAGATCGATGCCCAACACGACGCCAGCCTGCTCGATGGCGGCGCGGTTGACGTCGACGGCATCCTCGATTAATTGCCGCAGCGACACGGGCTCGCGCTGAAGCTGGATCTTCCCCGATGTGATGCGGGACACATCGAGCAGATCGTCGACCAGCCGAACGATATGCGCCAGCTGACGCTCCATCATCGTCCGGACTTGCGCAACGGCCGCGGGCGTGTCGCCCGCCAACCGTATCAACTGCAGACCGGTGCGAATCGGCGCCAGCGGATTCCGCAGCTCGTGTGCCAGCATCGCCAGGAATTCGTCCTTGCGACGGTCGGCTTCGAGTAGACGCGCCTCGCTCGCTCGCAGGCTTTGCGTCACTTTGGCCCGCTCGATGGACTCCCAGCAGCGGTTCGCCACGCGTTGCACGAGCGCGACTTCTTCCGGCTGCCACTGCCGCGGCGCGTCGGTGTGGACGGCCATCGCCGCCACGAAACGCCCTTGTTTCATCACGGGTACGCAAATCACCCCGGTAATCGCCGTCTGCACGTACGCCGCGCGGTCACGGTCAACCAGCCGACCGTCGGTGGCGCTATCCGAGACGACGTACGGCTCACCCGCGCGCATCAGGCGCAGGCACTCTTCGCCAAACTGCCGGAAGGTGTAGCGCCCGACGATACTCGCCACGCCGTTGGTGAAATTGCCGGTCACCGTGAACGTATCCTGGTCGTCTTCCACTGTCGCGTAGGCGCAGCGGTTGACGCCCAGGTGGGTGCCGAGCGCTTTCGCGGCGGTGTAGGTAATCTCGTCCGGCTCGCTCAATGGGCGTACCGCATCGTCGAGTTCGAGGAGGAATCGATCGCGCGCTTCGATCCGCTTGCGTTCGGCAATATCTCGGGCGGTCTTTGAGGCGCCGATGATGCGGCCCTCAGCATCCCGGATCGGCGAAATCGTCAACGCCACCGGCAGCACCGCGCCGCTTTTGTGCCGGCGCATGGTGTCGAAGGGTGGCACGCGTTCGCCGCTCCTGATGCGCGCGATGTCACGCTCTTCTTCGTGCCGCAGATCGGCGGGAATGATCAAGTCGATGGACTGCCCGACGGCCTCGCTCCTGGTGAATCCATAGAGGCGCTCGGCAGCGCTGTTCCACGACGTGATTGTGCCGTGCAGATCCTGGCTGATAATCGCGTCCTCGGAATTTTCGACGATTTCTGCGAGACGCCGCGCGGCATCGTCTCTCGCCCTTTGAGCGGAGACATCTCGCGTGAAGCACTGCGTACGGAGGAACGTGTCGCCTTCCCACAGCACGTTCGAATTGATTTCGACGTGGCGGACAGAGCCATCCTTGTGGCGCAGCCGCGCCGGATATTGATGGAGTGTTTCGCCGCGTGTCAGCCGGGCCAGGATGTCGTCGATGCACGCTCCATCGAGATGGAACTCGGCGATGTGGCGTCCGAGATATTCGCTTTCGCTGTAGCCGAGCAGGTCGAGCTCCGTCTGGTTCGCCCACAGAATCGTGCCGTCAGCGCCGACCCAATGAATCCCTTCCGCGGCGTGATCGAGTACCTGCTGAAACGCCAGCTCGATGGCGGTGAAGGCGATGCCGGCGCGTCCGGTGGGCTGGGCGCTCATGAGTGATGCCGCCTTGACGTTGCCGCGCTCGTCGGGTTCACGACGCACATTGTATCCATCGACGCGCGCTGACAAAGCTCAGCAATGACTGGCGGCCACAGCCGCACACGAACCCGTCGCCGTCAGTGGCGAGGCTCGCCGACGCGAAACGGCGAGGGGATACCGAGCAACTCCAAACATAAGGGCGCGATGTCCACGGATCGAAACTGCGACGGCAGCGGCACGCGTGTCGGGCCGGCAATCAGAAACGGACACCATGATTCGAGCGCGTGTAGAGCGCCGTGCGATGCGCCGCCGACATGCGCGGCGCCGCCCGGAACTTCGAACTCGCACCCGGGCCGAGCCGTGAACCACACGTCGCCGCTATTGGGCGCGTCGAGCGCGCCGGCGATGCGTTCGAACGCATTCGGATAATCCTTCCAGCGCAACTCACCATCTTCGACGTGCGCGTCGAGCACGGATAGATCACCACGCCAGCTCCACACCGTCCCGAACGCGTCCGAAGCGCTGTGGTCGCCGCTGCCGCGCCAGAAGGTCAGTTCGGCATTCACGTTTCTCGCCGCGTAGGCGTGCCGGGAACTGCCCTCGCCTGGTGCGCGCCAAAACGCCTGATCGACGCGCGGATCCACGAGCGCGCGCTCGATAATCCGCGCCACCGACGCATGGTCGTGACGTCGCACGTAGATCTCGGCCGCGCGCATGTTCGGGCAAATCATGATTTCGTCGCCCTCATGCCACGGCTCTCCCAACGCCGCCTGCCGGAACTCGCCGAGGATGGCATCGAGATGGATCGTCGCCCGATCGGCATCCCCGACGATCTCGCAGTGGCCGTGATCCGACGTGACGATCACATAGGTGTCCTTCAACATCCGCTCCATGCTGCCGGCAGCTTCGAACATCCGGGCCAGCGAGCAATCCACCGCCTCCACGACTTTCAGGGCGGCGTGCGGACCTATCTCGTGGCTGCGGTAGTCGTTGTCGGCGAAGTAGGCGACGTTGAAATCCGCGAAGGCTCGGTCCTCCGCCACTTCCACCAGCATCTGCCCCGTCGACGCGTCGTCCATACCGAAACGGTGAAGGAGTCCGCTTTTGTCGACGAGCGGCGCGCCGCGCATGGTGCGCGTGGCGACGAAGTCACCGAGACAGAAGACCGAGGGACCCTGAATGACCTCGGTTCTCGGCACACCCGGCAGCATCGCCAGCAGCCACGGGATTTTGACGACGTGCTCGACCTCGCCTTTGAAGACCAGGTAGTTGAGACACATCGCGGTCTTACCGGCGCGCTCCACGTGCTGGAACAGCGTCGGCGCCTTCAGACGGTCGCCGTTGAGGCCAATCAGAAAATCGCGCAGGAACGGCCGAAACCCCTCGCGCGCGACGACCCAGAAATCGTCGCCGAAATAGGCGACCTTCTCAGCGGCCTCGTCGTACCACGACGCTCCGACAATGCCGCTCCCGGCCGGGTAGTGGCCGGTGATGATGCTCGCGGTGGCTGCCGGCGTGATCGACGGAAACATGGTCACCGACTCGTGCAGGCACCCCATCTCCGCAAGCCGCTGCATCGTCGGTAGTTGACCGGTGCTGATCGCGGGAGCCACCACTCGCGCCGTCGCCGCGTCGATCACTATCAGGAGGACCTTCACAAGTGCAGGATACATGCACGACCGACTCGACGACTCGCGGCGTGTCAAATTCGGCGTGTGCCGAGAGCTCAGCAGTAGAGATGACATCGTAAGCTAAACTGCTCCGGCGTGCGTGGGGTAATGCGTGGCGGCGAATCTCCCCGCCTGATCATCGTGGCGATCGCCGTGACAGCTGCCTATGCGCTTACGGCGCGCCTCGGCTTCGAAGTCGCGCTGCTCGCCGAACAAGTCACGACCGTCTGGGCGCCGACCGGCATCGCGATTGCGGCCGTGATCCTCTGGGGCCATCGCATGTGGCCTGCGGTCTGGCTGGGCGCTTTCCTGGCCAACGCTGGCACGAGCGCACCGCTGTGGACGGCGGCATTGATCGCCAGCGGCAATACCCTCGAGGCCGTCGTTGCGGGTTGGCTCCTCCAGAAGGACGGCGCGTTCGATCCCAGCCTTGGCCGGTTACGCGACACCGTACGATTGATCGCGTTTGGTGCGGTGCTCAGCACCACCATCAGTGCCACCGTCGGCGTCACAACACTGTGTATCTCCGGCGTGCAGCCGTGGGCGCGTTTCGACGCGTTGTGGTCGGCGTGGTGGCTGGGCGATGCGCTCGGCGTGTTGGTGGTTGCGCCGGTGATCGTGACGCTCGCGCACACCGTCACCTATCGCGCGCGTCAGAACTGGTTCGAAATCGTCATGGTGCCCGTGGCGTGCGGCGCCATCGCCCTGCTCGTATTCAGCGAGGCGCTGGGCGCAACGTTCGGCGGCGGCCTGGTGCATTACGTCGTGTTCCCGCTCGTCGTCGCCACGGCGGTGCGATTCGGGCAGCCGGCCACCTCTCTTGTCGTTCTCGCCGTATCCGCGGTCGCCATCTGGATCACCGTCACCGGTAGCGGACCCTTTGTCTCGACCGACATGCACCGAAGCCTGGTGCTGCTGCAGACGCTGATGGCGGTGATGGCGGGCACCGGGCTACTGCTCGCGGCTTCGATGTCAGAACGCCTGATCGGCGAGCGCCGCCGTGGCGCCGCGTCGGGAGTGGGCGAAGCGCTGGTCGAACCAACTACTCTCGATCGGGCCGCCCCAGAGATTCTTCGCCGCGTGTGCGAGAACCTTGGCTGGCAATTCGGCAGCGTGTGGCTGGTCGACGCGGACCGCCAGGAACTGCGCTGCTACGCGGCGTGGAATGCGGTGGGCGTCAGTGCCGCGGCGCTGGAAACTGCGACGCGGCAGGTGGCGTTCCGGCGGAATGAGGGGCTGCCCGGACGCGTGTGGGCGTCAGGAGCGCCGATTTGGATCGAAGACTGCGTCGAGGATGGCAATTTTCCTCGCGCGGCCGTCGCTGCCGAAGCCGGCGTGCACGGGGCGATGGGGTGTCCGGTGCGCCTCAATGGCGAGGTCGTGGGCGTCATCGAGTTCTTTACGTATGCGGTCGCCGCCCCCGATCTCGACTTGCTGGCGACGCTTGCGACCGTGGGCAACCAGCTCGGTCAATTCATCGCCCGCAACCGTTCCGAAATCGAGGTCGCCGAGCAGCAGCGACGTACGCGCGCGATTCTCGACACCGCGCTGGACGCGGTGATCGCCATGGATCACCGCGGCGTGATCGCCGAGTTCAACCCGGCGGCAGAACGCATGTTCGGCTACCACAAGGAAGAGGCCATCGGCCGCGAGCTCGCTGATCTGATCATCCCGCCAGATTTGCGCCAGCAACACCGAGTTGGTCTGGCCAGACATCTGGCCACCGGTGAGGGGCCGTTTCTGAATCGTCGAGTCGAGACGCGCGGCTACCATGCCGATGGCCATGAGTTCCCGATCGAGGTGTCCATCATCAGGGTCTCGGACGAGGGGCCGCCGAGGTTCACCGGATTCGTGCGCGATTTGACCGAACGGCGCCTTGCCGAACACGCCCTGCGAACCAGCGAGGAGCGCTTTCGCTCACTCGCCGCCAGCAACAGCGCCTTGACCTTGTTCGAACAGGATCGCGAGCTTCGCTATCGGTGGGTCTTCCCCCAGCATCCGGAATTCCCCGATCACAACATCGGCAGGACCGATGACGAGTTGCTGCCGGGTGAAGGGCATCGGCTCACGGCGATCAAGCAGCAGGTGCTCGAAACCGGAGTCGGGCGCCGCGAGGAAGTGACGGTGACGCTGCCGACCGGCACGCACAGCTACGATCTGATGGTCCAGCCGCGTCGCGGCGAAGATGGTGCGATCGTCGGCGTTTCGGGCGTCGCGGTCGACATTACCGAACGGAAACGCACCGAACAGTTGTTGCGCGAAAGCGAGGCACTCCTCAGGGAGGCCGACCGCCACAAGGACGAGTTCCTGGCGATGCTCGCTCACGAGCTGCGGAACCCGCTGGCCCCGATTCGGACCGGCCTCGAGTTGCTGCGCCTCGACGGGGATGCCCCCGACGCCGTGTCACGCGTTCGGCCAATGATGGAGCGGCAGGTCGCCTACATGGTGCGGCTCATCGATGACCTGCTCGATGTATCGCGAATCTCCTCCGGAAAAATCCATCTGCAACGCCGCGCGACTGCTCTGCCGGATCTGATCGACGCCGCCGTTGAAGCCAATCGGGCCGCCATCGAAGCGGCCGGCCTCGCATTGTCGATCGAGTTGCCCGCCCGCCGAGTGGTGCTGCTGGTCGACCCGACACGGTTCGTGCAGGTCCTTTCGAACCTGTTGAATAACGCCGTCAAGTTCACCGATGGCGGTGGGCGGATCATGATCAGCGGCGAAGTGGCCACCACCGGCACCGGCGAAGAGGTGACGATCTCGATTGCCGACACGGGGATCGGCATCTCGCACCAGATGCTGCCGCGCGTGTTCGAGATGTTCACGCAAGCGGACGAAACACGCCAGCGCGGCCAGGCCGGACTTGGCATCGGGCTCGCGCTGGCGAGGCGGATCGTCGAGATGCACGGCGGCCGCATCGAGGCGCACAGCGACGGCGCCGGTACGGGGAGCACGTTCTCGATTCGGATGCCGTTGTTCGAATACGAGACGGTTCCCGCCGCCGATCACGGCTCGATCAGCGGCCAACGCGCCA
>DASPNQ010000214.1:0-4852 GCA_035626435.1 Vicinamibacterales bacterium | reverse complement strand
GCATCAAGTCGGGCAAATTGATCCTCCACATCGACGAATACCGCGTGCAGCGGGTCGAGACCTCGATCGTGCACCGGCCGCTGCGCGGCGATGTTGACATGCAAGGTGGAGTCGGCGTAGAGTAACGACGCGGCACGGCTCGTGCCCGCACACAAGTTCATACGGCCCGGTCCCTGGGACTGATCTCACGCCGGGCGTGTCCTCGCAGCAGCGATGTTGCGAGTGAGGCGCCCGGCGTTTTGTCGTTCGGGCGCCAGAAAGCGCGCGGCACCCGAAGATGACGACAGCCACGGCCGAACCCCTCACGCTTCAGCAGGCCTTCACCCAGGCGAAGGAGGAGCACTCCGCAGCTGCGGAGCGAGCCCCGTCTGGCGAAGCGAGCACTGAGCGCGCGGCGGCGACGGCCCAGCCGGACGAGGCGCAGGCGCAGCCCCCGGCCACGGATAGCGCCGCACCTGAGATCACCGACCTGATCTCCGACGAGGAGTACTCCGCCCTTCAAACCAAGCACGCGGGCAACACGGACGCCGTGCTCAAAGAGTTGAAAGGCGTCTTCACCAAGAAGACGCAGCAACTCGCCGAGCAACGGAAAACCGTGGAAGCGCTCGCCGAGTACGCGCCGTTCATTACCGCGCTGCAGAGCGATTCCAAGGCCGCCATCAAGGCGGCGGCGGAACAGCTCGGGCTCGTGGTCACCGACAAGTCGATCGAGACCACGGCCACGGAGACGGCCACGAAGACCGCCGAAGGCATGGCGGATGACGTGATCGCCGGCTTCAAGCAGGCGCTCGGGCCGGATCTGGATTTTCTGGCCGACAAGTTGGCTCCCGCCATCCACCAGCTCGTGCAGAACGTCGCGAAAGCGGCGGTCGGCGAGGCGGTGACGCCGCTGCAGACGCAGCAGCAGACGCTGCTCGACAAGGCGGCGCAGGAGCAAACGGACGCGACACTCAAAGCCTTCACCGACAAGCGCCCCGATTGGAAGCAGCACGAGCCCGCGATGCTGAAGATCGCCGAGCAGCTGAAACCGAACGGGATGAGCGAGATCGACTACCTCGACACGCTCTACACGCTCGCGACGAAGGACATCGCCGCTGCCGAAGCCGCCAAGAAAGCGGTGGAGCGCATGACCAAAGCGGCGAAGACGGACGAAGGGAAGAGCCATCCACTGCCGGGCAGTCAGGTCTCAGTCGCGCGCCCCACGAGTCCAAGCATTCGCGACGCCTTCGAGGCTGCGAAGCGTGGGGAGCGCTGGGAGTAGGTAAATGCCTCCGTCCTCACTGACGCTCAATTACGATGCGCTGCTCTCGACGACGCTGTTCAACTACCGGCGGAAGTTCGAGGATGCCATCTCGACGGCGAACGCCTTCTATTTCCTGCTGAAGCGGGAAGGGGCGATCAAGACCAAAGACAACATCGGCGAACGCGCCCAGATCGCGCTGATGTACGAGCTCGGCCAGGCCGACTCCTACAGCGGCTACGACCAGCTGGACACCACGCCGATGGACGGCATCACGTCGGCGTTCTTCGACTGGCGGCAGGCCGCCGTGCCGATCGCCATCTCGGGGAAGGAAGAGAAGCAGAACCGCAGCGAGGCCCAGCTGATCGACCTGCTCGAGGGCAAGACCAAGCAGGCCGAGATGGGCATCGTCGAGTTCTTCAACAAGCGGCTGCTGCAGGGGGCCGGCGGGACGTCGATCACGTCCGCCTACACGTCCTCGATCAACGGCAGCTCGTTCATCGATCCGCTGCCGAAGCTCGTCGCGTATGACCCGACCGCGTCGGTCGTGGTCGGCAACATCAACCAGAGCACCTACACCTGGTGGCGGAACAAAACGAAGAATTCGACATCCACTACCTATGCGGGGCTGCGCAAGGATCTGCGCAATCTCTACAACACGTGCTCGCTCGGCCCCGGCGGCTCGCCCAATCTGCACATCGCGGATCAGGCGGTCTTCGAGGTCTACGTCGCCGCGCTCGAGGCGATGCACCAGAACCCGTCATACCAGAAGGCGGATCTGCCGTTCGACACGGTCGCGTTCAACGGGCAGCCGGTGGTGCACGACGAGTTCGTGCCCGACGTCCAGGGCGGCTCGGCGACGCAGTCCACGACCTCGGGCACGTGGTGGATGCTCAACACCAAGTTCTTCGAGGTGCAGGTACAGGCGGACAGCAACTTCGCGCCGACGCCGTTCCAGAAGCCGGTCGGCCAGGACGCGAAGGTCGCGCACATCCTGTGGATGGGTGCGGCGCTCTGCAGCAATCGGCGCAAGCAGGGCGTGGCCGGCGGGATCGACACGACCATCGCCTCGTAAGGCTCGGACAGATGAAGCGCGCGGCTCTTACTCATTCGGAACGCTGGGGCGGGGAGTCATCTCCCCGCACGGCAAGGAGCACACGATCATGATGTTCGGGCGCGTCAATCGCACGGGACCGGAAAAGGTCTTCATTGCCGTCATGAACTCGTACTCGACGGCCTCGCTCACCAACGGGCAGGCGGTGATCTGGGACTTCGCGACCGATGCCGATGGCGTCAGCGTCACCCGTCCCACCGCACGGGCCACCAACGCCGGCATGGCGGCGGCCGGCATCGTGGCCGAGACCATCGTCGCGGGCGATTACGGTCTCCTGCAGGTCTACGGCTACCACTCGGCGGTGCGGATGCGCACGGTCACCGGCGGCACCCCGGCGATCGTCGCGGGTCGGCCGCTCGTCATCAACGTCGCCGGCTCCGTGTTCTGCCTGGAGTCGGTGTCGACGGCGTCGACCGCGATCCTGACGTTCCCGATCGGCTTCGCGCTCGGGGCGACGTCCGGCTTCACCACGGCGACCAAGGCGGCGTTTATCCGCGCGATGTAGATCGCACGGACGGGGCGGGGGCTGGTCTCCCGCCCCGGTGTTTCACGAAGGAGCGCGGCACAGATGGCAGATCGGTTGATCGGCGACGTCATCGAGTACTCGAAACAGGTGCATGGGGTGACGCACCCCAACGGCAAAGAGCAGCGCTACTACGTCGCGCTGGGCCGGGCCTGTGACTGGATTCTCCGGTGCAAGGACTGTCAGCAGCTCGTCACGAGCGCGGACATTGCCAAGCGCGGGAGCTGCGCCTGCGGCAATCGGCGCTTCGCGGAAATCACGATGCTGAGCGAGCAGGAACACGCGTCCATCGTGTCCGGTGCCATCGACTTTCCGCATCGCGAGGACTTTCTGCGGGAGTTTGCCCCCTGTGAGTGACCGGCGCCCGCTCATCGTGATCGGCGTGCCCTGCTACGGCACGGTGGCCCCCGACGTGCTCGAAGACTGGATGGTCTTTGCCTACCACTGCGGGCGGCGGATGCCGGACTACGACTTTCAGCTGGCGATCAAAACGAAGTCGGAGCAGTTCCGGGCGCGGAACGCCATCGTCGAAGCCGCCCGCCAGGCCAACGCCGACTGGCTGCTGATGCTCGATGACGACATGGTCATCAATCCGCTGCGGGAAACGCTCGCGGCGAGCACCGATTACAGCTTTCTGTCGCGGCTGCTGGCGCACGACAAGGACGTCTGCGGCGCGCTCTACTACCAGCGCACCGGTGAGTGCGCGCCGGTGCTGATGGCGAAGGCGGGGGAGCACGGCTACCGGTTCCTGCGCGACGACGAACTGACCGGGAGGCTGCAGCGCGTCGACGTCGCCGGCGGCGGCTGTCTGCTCATCAAAATGCGCGTGTTCGACCGGCTGAAGCCGCCCTACTTCGCCCCGGAACACAAGTACGGGACCGACGTGCAGCTGTGTCGCGCGGCGGCCGAGGCGGGCTTCGAGGTGTGGGCCGATACCTCGATCGAGCTCGGGCACGTGCGAGAAGAGCGCGTGATCGTGACCTCGCGCAACCGGCATCAGTTCCAGACCTCCGACACGCTGCCTGGCGAAGTCAAGCGGCAGTTTATCGCCAGCGACGTCTACCGGCGATTGGAAGCTGACGCGGCCACGTGGACCGGCTACCGGGATCTGGACGAGATGCGCGTGTATGCGCAGGCCTTTCTCGGGCATTACGCCGACTGGAAAGCCGCCGGCCGCTCGGATCTCGACTGGTACCGCTCGTTTCCGAAAGAGCGCGTCTGTCGGCAGCTCTGGTTCAACGTCGAGAGCGCGCACAAGCGCCAGATGACCGAGTTCATCCTGGGCAGCATCAACCATCGGGAGTCGTTCGACATTCTCGACTTCGGCTGCGGGATTGGCATTCCGGCGTTCACGCTCGCGGAAAAGGGGCACCGCGTCACCGCCTGCGATCTGCGGGACACCGGGACGTTCCAGTTCCTGCAGTGGCGCGCCCGCCAGTACAACGTGCCGATCACCTTCCACGGCATTGACGGGGTCACCGATGGCGGCGTGCCGCACTTCGGCGATCGCCTGTTCGACATCATCATCGCGATGGACTGCCTGGAACATCTGCCGGATTGGCGGGATCGGCTCGCTCTGCTCGTCCGGCATCTGCGGCCGGGCGGCGTGCTGTTCGCCAATAACGCCGTCCTCGACGACACGACGCATCCGGAGCACTACGACCTGAAGCCGAAAGACTTTCTCCGGGCGTGCGCGGATCTCGATCTCATCGCGCAGAACGCCATCACCTACGTCAAGCGCGCGGCACCATCGGTCGCGGAGTCGCGACCGCAGGAGTTCGCCAATGCCTAAAGGCCCTGTCACCGCTCGGGAACTGTTCTACACCACGAATCGGCGCGACGGCACCAAGCGGCTGCTCGATTTCGCACTGGTGAATATGTCGATCGGCGCCCTGGTCGAGTCGCGCCCGCTGGCGCTCTTCGGCGTCAACAAGATCACCGATGCCGATCCGTACGATCTGCTCGCGTTCGACAA
>DASPNQ010000213.1:0-7769 GCA_035626435.1 Vicinamibacterales bacterium | reverse complement strand
CGAACGCCGGCACGTGGCTGCTCGGACGACTGCAAACGGATCGCGACAAGGGCCGTGTGCTCGATGGTCTGGAAGGCGCCGCTGCGAGCAGCGGATCGTCGCTGGACCGCGAAGAGCTCGACAGGCAATTGTCGTCACTGGGCAAGCGCCAGTTCCTGTTGCACAACGTCCATGAAAGCCAACCGGTGGTGTTCGAGTCGCGATGGGCGCTTTCCTACCTACGCGGACCGCTTGGGCGCGACGAAATCAATCGCCTCGCGAAGGCTACCGGGACGCCGCGCGTCTCCGAAACGTCCGCGACGTCAATGCGCGAGAACACCCACAGCACCATCGCTGCCCAAAGCACGCAGACCGCGCCGGTCGTCGACCCATCCATTCAGCAACTGTTCGTGCCAGGGGCGACCGCCTACGCGCCGATGATCCTCGGCGTCGGGAAGGTTTCCTACTCGGATGCCAAGCTCGGACTCGATGAAACGAAGACGGTGGCCGTCGTGACGTCGATCGGCAGCGGTGCGGTGGCCGTCGACTGGGATCGCGCGGAGCTGGCGGATTTCACGGTCGACTATCTGGTCAAGACACCGCCGACCGGCGCGACGTTCGCCGACGTGCCGGCGCCTGCGGCGAACGCGAAGAACTACTCCACCTGGGAGAAAGATTTTTCGCGCTGGCTGTCCCAATCGCAGTCGATCGAACTGCTCGCCGTGAGTGCACCGGAAGGGACCGGAAGCGGCCGTGCCCGTCTACTCTCGCACCCCAACGAATCCGAACACGATTTCCGCATTCGCATCCAGGCCGACGCGCGCGAAGCGCGGGACGCCGCTGTGGCGAGAGTGCGTGAGAAGTACGCATCGAAAATGACGACGCTGCATGACCGTATCCGTCGAGCGGAGCACGCCGTCGAGGTGCAGCGCGAGCAGGCCAGCGGCGCCAAGATGGGTGCGGCGGTGTCGGTCGGTGCGGCGATTTTCGGCGCGTTGCTCGGCCGCAAGGCCGCCAGCGTCGGCAACATCGGGCGGGCCTCAACGGCCGCGCGCGGCATGTCGAAGATCGGCAAGGAAGCGGAAGACGTCGCTCGCGCGACCGAGAACGTGGTAGCGCTGAAAACGCGACTCGCCGATCTCGAGAACGCGATGCAGGCGGACCTGCGGTCCGTCGCTGACGACTGGGACCTTGCAAACCAGCCGTTCCAGCGAGTCCTCGTAAAGCCCAAACGCGGCGGCGTTTCGGTGCAACTGATCGCGCTGGTCTGGGTTCCGGCGTAATGCACATCGGCTCGTGCCTCGTCGAGGCGCTGCGCGGCGGCGAGATCGAGTCCGTTCATCGCGTCCACATTGCCGTCGCGCACGCCGAACGCGGCCTGATCGCCAGCGCCGGCAACCCCGCTCACCACAGTTTCGTGCGCTCGTCGATCAAGATGTTTCAGGTGCTCCCCTTCGTGGAGGCCGGCGGCGTCGAGCGGTTTCACATGAGCGGTGAGGAATTGGCGCTGTGCACCGCATCACACGGGGGTGAAGCGTTTCATGTGGCCGCGGCGCGCGCCATCCTCTCGAAAGCGCGCGTCACCGAGGCCGCCCTCGCGTGCGGGCCGCACCTGCCGTTGCACGAACCAACCGCGCACGCCATGCTCTGCGCGGGCGAAGCGCCCGGACCCATCCACAACAATTGTTCGGGCAAGCACGCCGGCATGCTGGCGCATTGCGTCCAGCAGCAGTGGGTCACCGACGGCTATCACCGTCCCAGCCACCCGATGCAGCAGCGAGTCGTCTCGACGCTGGGCCGATGGATGCGTATCGACAGCGGCGACATGACCGTCGCCATCGACGGCTGCGGATTGCCGACGTTTGGCATCGCGCTCGACGCAGTCGCCGAAGGTTGCGCCCGGCTTGCGGCCGCGGTCGCCTCGGGTGAACCCTCACCCACGACGGTTTTCAGTGCGATGGTCTCGCACCCGGAGTACGTCGCCGGCACCGACCGGCTCGATACCGATCTGATGCGCGCGGCCAACAAAACGCTGTTCGCCAAGGTCGGCGCCGAGGGTTTTTACTGCGCCGGGGTGCCGTCGATGCGGTTGGGCGCCGCGTTGAAGGTCGAAGACGGATCGAAACGCGCCGCTGAGCCGGCTTTGCTGGCTGTGCTCGCGGCGATCGATGCCATCGGCGCCGGCCAGCGGTCGCAACTGAGCAAGTATTCCCACCCGGACATCGTCAATACCCGCCAGGAAGTCGTCGGTCAATTCCGCGTCCGCCTGAACCTGGCTCGGTGAGCCGCGGATCCGCGCTCGAGCCTCTTCGTGACGCCGGCGCGCAGTGGCCCAGCTTTCCGCGCGGCCTGATCCTTGCTACCGTCTGAAGTGGAGGAGATCGTGCGTCATAGCATCCTGGCGTTAGTGTTGATTTCGGTGGGACTGGCGGCGTGTTCGGAAAAACGGACACCGACGTCGCCGACGACCACCACGACGCCGACGACACCACAGTGCACGTTCTCCCTGACCAGCACCTCGATCAGTCTGTCCGGCGCCGGCGGGAGTGCGACGATCGGCGTGAGTACGGGCAGCACGTGCACGTGGACCGTCAGCGGCGGCAGTTCGTTCGTCACAATCACCACGCCGACGTCACAGACCGGCTCGGGCAGCGTCGGCTTCACCGTGCCCGTGAACCCAGGTGACACCCGTTCGACGACCCTGAATGTGGCCGGCCAGACGGTGACCATTACTCAAATGGCGAACGACCCGGTCTACGGGGACTGGGGCGGCACCATCACCAAAGGCAGCGGCTGTCCCGCGGCGCTCCCCGCATCCGTGCAGTGGACGGGCACCATTCGCCGGACCTCGGGTGCGTCAAACGAGTTCGTGATCACGATTCCCGGCCTCGTCACGAATCAAGTCTTGAACCTCGTCATTAACGGCAACACGCTGCAGTTTGCCGTGGCGATCGACACGCTCTATACGTTCACCGGCACGTTGTCGAGCGACCGTCGCTCGGTCACCGGCGCGTTCTCCGGCGGCACCTGCTCCGGAACCTGGACGGGGACGCGTCGATAACGACTTTCGTGTAAAGTGAAAAAAGCCTGCTCCTCGGCGGAGGCCGCATGCCCATCGATGTACGGTTCGATGAGGATCGTCGCTTGTTGCACGTCACCGTGACGGGCAGCTGGCCGACACTGCCGGAAATCATCGCTGAACGATCGCGCTGGATCATGGCCGGTGCGATCCGGCCCGGTGTCGTCGAACTCGTCGATGCGCGCGGCGTCACGCGCGGCATTCCCAATCTGTCGCAGATGCAGGCCATCCTGCACGCCATCGGCAAGCCGCCTCACAAGCGCGCGCTGATTGTTTCGTCGACATTGCAACTGGGCGCCGGCCGTCTTGCCGAGCTGCTCGATCCGAAGGGCATCAAAGTGTTTCGCGACGATGAAGACGCGGCGTTGCGCTGGCTGTTGGATTCAGACGGCGATACGCCACCGCCGGTGCAATTCGATCGTACTCAGTCTGGCAAGATCGCCGTCGTGCGCACGCCGCCGCGCTAAACGCACGAGGGAGGCAAGGGAGCGAGGGAGCGAGGGAGCGAGGGAGCGAGGGAGCGAGGGAGCGAGGAAGCGAGGGAGCGAGGGAGCGAGCGAGCAAGGGAGCTAGCTAGGGAGCGCAGTGTCACGCGGACTAGTTAACGCGGCGCAGGCCCCACGCGAAGCCCTGAGCGGTACACGTCGTCCCGGGGACAGGATTTTGATGTGCGGCCGTTCCGTCAAACCGCGATAAGGATGCATCGATCGTTGCGTTGGCCAACTGCAAACGGCAACCGCCCTCTTCGGTCAGTCTGACAACCGTTCGCGGCGATGCCAGCGCGCCGCTGAGCGGATGACGCCCTCGCAACGCGTTCGTCACCGAGTCGTAGGTTTCAAACAATCCCGATAGCGTCGCGGCCTGTTGCGTGATGGTCGCGCGCGTGCACGTGTCGGCGCCACCCGGACAATTCGTCCACGTCCCGCTGACCGATGCGACTTCTACCGTGAGCGATGCCGATTGGTCTCCTTGTGGTCCACCGGTGTTCGCCGTCACGTGAAAACGTCCTTCGCGATTGAAGACATGGCGAGCCGTGCTTCCCTCGACGCTTTGGCCGCCGCCGAAATCCCAGCGCGTGGATGCACCGGCGTTGGTAGCGGTGAAGACGAATTCGGTCACGTCACGAATGCCAGTACCGAGCGGTTCGACCACGATGACGAAAGCCGGAGGGGCGGGCTGTTCCCCTCCTCCGGCTAACGCCACGGCGGCGCCCGCGGCCGCGGCCGCACCGACGCCACCGACGATCAAGCCGGTTGATGAGCCGCTGCCGCCCGCTCCGCCTGCCCCGCCGCCCGCTGCTCCAATGCCGCCGCTTCCGGCCACTGCGGCTTGTGCCGCAGTCAGGACGTTGGTTTGCGTAATGGTGGTCGCCGCGATTTCACCGGCGTGCGCCACGCTGACGCCGACCTGCACTGTGCCGCTGGTCAGGGGCGTAAATCCCGCCGCCGCCGCGCGGCCGGCCGCGTTCGTGACGACGGTCAATTGTTGGACGCCGTTGGCAAACGCCGCGTTCTTCGTCGCGACCGTGAAGCTGACCGTCGCACCGGGCACCGGCAGTCCGTTGCGATCGCGGACTTCGATCACGGGCGCCACCGCCGTCCGCTGTTGAACGACGTTGACGGCGTCTTCGCCGTCGATGACCGTAATGGTGAGGGCGGGTTTTGATTGCGCCGCTAGAACGATCGACAGTGCGCCGGCAATGACAACGCCGTGCACCAGGATGTGCCGCATGCGCTAGATGGTATGGGCGGCATCAGCGGTTGTCGAGTTGAGAGTGGAACTCGTGACGGGGCTGTCGAGACCGATTCCATCGCGGGACGTGAATCTGGCCCGTGAATGCGTTATTCTGATCTACTCCGGCCGGAGTGGCGGAACTGGCAGACGCGCGGGACTCAAAATCCCGTACTCGCAAGAGTGTGTGGGTTCGACCCCCTCCTCCGGCACCAATCAAGGCATTCAGCCACAACGTCCCAAGTATTCCCGCCGTCCCGGTCGACGAAACATCCGCGACCGGTACTGAGAACGGCGAGAATCCGCGCGACGCGTGTTAGTCTCCCTTCTTGTTGCGCTGGCTGTCCAAATTTGAAATCGCACTGATCCTCGTCGCGCCGTTCGTGTATTGGCAAATGCCGCACGAGATCAGCTCCGACGGCTACCTCCGGCTCGAGACGACGCGGTATCTGGCGCGCGGCGAGGTGATCGATCAACCCGTGCCGATGTTCATGTCGGTCGCCGCGCTCCCCCTCTACCACTTCGGCGACATCGTCGCGCAGTTCAACGTGTTCGTGTTCTTCGGGGGCCTCGCGGTGATCGCGGCGCTGTTCTGGACGCGCGTCCCTGCCGACCTGCTGCGGCGATTCGTGCTGCTGCTGATCGTGGCGTCGATGTTTGCGCACCACACGCAATTGTTCTTCGGCGAACTGCTGACGGCGATGCTGGTCGCCACCGGCATCGCGCTGCTGATCGCCGGACTGCCGCTGTTCGGCTATGTCGCGCTGATCTGCGGCGTCATCAATCAGCCGGCGACGCTGCCGGGGATGGTCCTGATGCTGGTCGCCACCGATCGATCGCTGCGTGGCGTCATGCGGGCCGCGATTCCCGCGACGATCTGCGTCGCATTGATCATGTTCGAGTTTTATTTGCGCCGGGGGGATCCGTTCAGCAGCGGTTACGAAGGCGATCACGGACAGAAGTCCATCCTGCCGTACTCGGGATTGCCGGGGTTCAGCAACCCGTTCGTTTTCGGCGTGCTGTCGATCCTGTTCTCGTTCGGCAAAGGCATTGGCATCTACGCGCCAGGGCTGTGGCTCACGTTCAAGCGCACCGTCAGCGCGACGCCGGACGCGCTACGACTGTTCCAGCGCCACGCCTTGTGGTTCCTCGCCGGAATCGTCATCGTCTACGCCAAGTGGTGGGCATGGCCCGGCGGATGGTTCTGGGGCCCGCGCTTCTTCCTGTTCGCATCCATCCCGGCCGCGATGGCGCTCTCCATGCACCTCTGTGATCGGGCAGCGGCGCCGACCATCAAGGCACTGACGGTGGCGCTACTGGCCTGGTCGGTCTGGGTCGGCATCGATGGCGCCGTCTACGGACAGCTCGACATGAGCATCTGCAACACCGAGCCGAACATCGAGCCGCTGTGCTGGTACTCGCCGGAGTACAGTGCGCTGTTTCGCCCCTTCATCGTCGACAAAACGTTGACGAACAAGGAACGCATCGTGTTTGGCTATTTCGCGTTGAGCGGCGTGGTTCTCGCAATCCCGTTCGCGCGCGATCTCGCCAGCGATGCTATTCGGCGCGCAAGGCGACTGCCGGGTCGACAAACGCCGCGCTGATCGCCCATACCGCGCTCCGCTCGTCGCGATCACGCGAGAGCGCAACGTGCTTACGACGAACGTCGCCGAGATCACAGCTGCGTGCGGCAGCGGCACGATTTGTGAAAGCGCCATTGGCGCAATGTCTCTATTGCTGAGATTCACGACGCTAGCGATCAGCTTGATGGCGGCAAGCGCATGCTCGCACGGCGTCACGACGGAGCTACCAGCCGCGCCGACAGCGATTGTTCGGCCGCCGACCGTCACGAACTTGCGGATCCTGCCAGGCGGCGGCTCGATGCTGGTCGGGACCACCGTACCTGTGACCGCCAGCGGCCCATTGGCCAGATCGTTCGGTGCCTTTGCCGAATACAGCGATGGCACCGGAAGCTTCGTTCCCGCCATTTGGGCGAGCAGCGATCCCAACGTAATCGTTATCAGAGACGGTGAGGTCGTTGCCGTCGGACGAGGGACGGCCACACTCACCGCAACTGCCGAAGGTCGCACCGCCAACGAAACATTTACCGTCGAACCAGGCGTCCCGGGTTCGTGGAGTGGCGCGTTCGTTGTCACAGGATGCCAGGCAGGAAATGGTTCGCTGTTCGACCTCATCTGCGGCACCGCGCAGGGTGCGCGGCCGGGCGGTGCGCTGACGGTCGGCACCGTCGTGCCAATGGTGTTACAGATCGCCAAAGCGGACGGTAATGCGTTGACGGCCACGGCGCAGTTGGGCGAATGGCGCGGGACTCTTGGCGGTACTGACCGGGGCGCGAATTTTCTGACACTCGCGGGCGAGCTGCGCGTCAATCAAACGACGCTGTCGGTCGTCTATTGGGATGCGCGGGTACTTCAGGACGTCATGGATGGCTTTCTGGGACTAGAGGTCAGGATCGCCGGAGTGCCCAGCCACGCCGTCGTAAGTGCGCGGCTGGAGAACGTCGTCCGGCGATGAACCTACGCCATTCGCAGCTTGCGAAACAGGCGGATGATTCTCGTTCGCAGGCGATCGTCCGCCCACTCGGTCGGGTCGTCGTGCTTGTCCGGTGGTTCGGCATCGGATCCGATGTGACCGAACATGAGTAACCGCGTCGCTTCGAGCAAGCCTTCGGTGCCGAACGGCTTTTCGATGAACGACTCGCCCTCCTCGAGCTCCTTCACGCCCTTGAACAGGTTGTCGGCAAAGCCCGTCACATACAACACGCGCACTTTGGGGTACCGCCCCCGGACGAGATCGGCCAGCTCGCGACCGTTCATCCCGGGCATCAACAGATCGGTCACCAGCAGATCGACTCCGCCAAATTCCGGCTGTTCGAGCAGTTCGGCTGCCGCTTCTCCCGAATCCGCCGACACGATTTCGTAATTCTCGGTGGCGAGGATCCGCGTCACCAGCTTCAGGA
>DASPNQ010000212.1:0-7599 GCA_035626435.1 Vicinamibacterales bacterium | reverse complement strand
TGAACGTGACATCAGGATGCGTCGCCGCCGCGACAACGGCGCGCCGGAACGCATCTTCGAGCAACGGCGCTCGATCGGGAGTGCGCCGTTTTTTCTCCATGTACGGGAAGTTGAAGGTGACGACGGTAATGCCGCGCTGGGCAAGGCCCGTTGCGTAATTGACCATGAACGGATGCTGATGGCCGGCGCCGGCACCGTGCGCGAACACCAGCAACGCATCGAGGCGGCGATCGCCTTCGGCGGGATACACTGCGGCGCTTACGGTTGCGTCGGGTTCTCCAGGAAGCTTGAACGAGGCAGGACTCACAACTATTCGTTATAGCACTCTGAAAAGGCCGAGCTTGAACGAACGCACCATCGCCACCTCAACCCATGGCCGTTATCTCGTTGATTTCGCAGAGCATAGCCGCTGCACTCTGGTCGGCTTCCACGGTTACCAGGAGAACGCCGCCATCCATTTCGAGGTCCTCCGCCGCATCGCGGGTGATCGCCCCGCCGGTCTCGTCAGCATCCAGGGGCTGCACCGCTTTTACACCCGCGCCAACCAGGTCGTCGCGAGCTGGATGACGAAGGAGGATCGCGAGCTGGCGATTGCCGACAACGTTGCGTATGTCAGCGGCGTGCTCGGGTCGGTGACCGAGGAATTCGGCATCGCGCGGCCGCTCGTGTTCGTCGGTTTCTCGCAGGGAGTGGCAATGGCCTACCGCGCCGCAGCCTTCGCGCAGCGGCCGTGCGACGGGGTGATTGCCCTCGCCGGCGACGTGCCGCCGGACGTCGCGCCAATCGCCGCCTCGTTGCCGCGCATCCTGATCGGCCGCGGCGTGGAGGACACCTGGTACACAGCGGAGAAAGCCGCGAGCGATCGCGCGCTCCTCAGCGCCGCCGGCGTGCAGCTCGTCGAACACGTCTTCGACGGCGGCCACGTCTGGGACGCGAGCTTTATTCAACGCGCCGGCGAGTTCATCGATGAACTGTTCGGCTCCTGAGCGCGTCTAACCCGGGTCAGGAGTGGAAACCTTGTCCACATTCACCGCCGACGTCCGATATTCGGTTCGATCGCTGCTGAAACATCCGGGCCTGACTCTTGTCGCGGTGCTGTCGCTCGGGCTGGGCATCGGCGCGAACACGACGATTTTCACCTGGGTGCAGGCGGTCTTGTTCCGCCCCGTGCCGCAGGCGGCGGAGCCGGGGAGCCTTCGCGTCGCATCGATGGAGAACCGCGAGGGCGCGAGTCGATCGTGGTCGTATCCGAACTTCGTCGACTTCCGCGACCGCGTGACGACAATGGAGGTCATCGCGCAGGACGATCAGACGTTCAACGTCGCCGTCGATCGGAGCGCGGAGCGCAATTGGGGTGGTCTCGTCAGCGGCAACTATTTCGCCGTGCTCGGCATTCAACCGGCCGCCGGCCGGTTGTTTACACCGCTGGATGATGTCACTCCGGGCGGCCATCCGATTGCGGTCATCAGCTACACGTACTGGCAACAGCGCTTCGCCGCAGACCCGGCGATCGTCGGCAAGGAGATCACCATCAACAACACCCCGATGACCATCGTCGGGGTCGCCGAAAGAGGTTTTATCGGCGCGTTCGGCGGCATCGCCGCATCGTTATGGGTGCCGATGGCGATGCAGCGGGAAATGATGGGCGGGGATCGGCTGAACGCGCGCGGCAACGGGTGGTTGCAGACGCTGGTGCGGTTGAAACCCGGTGTTTCGCAGGAGCAGGCGCAGTCCGAAGCGGCGGCGATCATGTCTCAGCTCGAGCAGGAATTTCGTGGCGTCAACGACGGACGCCGGCTGCGCATCGTGCAGATGCGGGACGCGCCATTCGGCGCCGCGACGGTGCTCAAGCCGCTGCTGATGATCCTCTCGGTGCTGGTCGCGCTGGTGCTGGTGATCGCATGCGCGAACGTGGCGAACCTGTTGTTGTCGAAAGCGGTGTCGCGCCGGCGGGAGATCGCGGTGCGCCTGTCGCTTGGCGCCAGCCGCGCGCGCCTGCTGCGCCAGCTGCTCACCGAATCGCTGCTGGTGGCGGCGGCCGCGGGCGTTGCCGGGATCGCGATGGCCTACTGGAGCATGAACGTGATTATGGCGTTCGTGCCGCCCGTGGACATGCCGTTCGATCTGAGTTTACGGATGGATGCCATGACGCTGGTGTTCGCGCTCGCGGTGTCGGTGATCACGGGGCTGGCATTCGGCCTCGCGCCGGCGCTGCAGGCCTCGGATTCCCGGACCATGCACGCGCTCAAGGAAGAGGGACGCAGCGGCGCCGGCGGACGCGGCAGCGGCCGGTTGCGCAGTTCGCTGGTCGTCGCCCAGGTCGCGGTGTGCGCGGTGCTGCTGATCGGCGCCATGCTGTTCCTGCGCAGCTTCCTGGCGGCGCAAGCGCTGTCGCCCGGCTTCAATCCCGACGGCGTCGTGACCATGTCGATGGACATGTTCCAGAGCGGCTACACCGGCGAGCGGGTCAGCGACTTCCGCCGGCGCACGGTCGAAGCAGTGACCGCGTTGCCCGGGGTGACCGCCGCGGCATTCGGATCGCGTCTGCCGCTCGGCATGGGAGGCAACAGCTCGATGGGCGTCGGCATCGACGGTTACGTCCCCCGCGAAAACGAAGAGATCGTCATCAATTATTCGGCGGTCGGTCCGCGGTATTTCGAAACGCTGGCGATTCCGATCCGCCAGGGTCGCGAGTACAACGAGACCGACACCGCGCAGTCGCCGAGCGTCGTCATCATCAACGAAGCGATGGCGGCGCGATACTGGCCGCAGGGCAATGCCCTCGGCGGCCGCGTGCGTCTTGGCGCCCAAAACGTTGCCGAAGTGATCGGCATCGTCGCCGATTCGAAGTACGGCAGCATCAACGAGCGGCCGCTGCCGCAGCTGTTCCTGCCGATCTCGCGCTTCAACTCGAGCACGCTGCGGCTGTTCGTCAAGACGACGGGCGATCCCGCACCGCTCGTCGCCGAGGTTCGTAACGCCATTCGCAGCCTCGATCCGGCGTTGCCGGTCTACGACGCGCGCACGCTCAACGAACACATGCAGGTGGCGGTGTTCGCGCAACGCATGGCCGCCAACTTGCTCGGCGCGATGGGCGTGCTGGCGTTGCTGCTGGCCTCGATCGGGCTGTACGGTGTGATGGCATACGCGGTCAGTCAGCGGACACAGGAGTTGGGCATTCGGCTGGCCCTCGGTGCCTCGCCCGGTTCGTTGCTGCACATGATCGTCGGCCAGGGCATGCGCTTGACGGCGATTGGATTGGCGATTGGACTGCTGCTGGCGCTGGCCGCATTTGGATCCGTGGGCGCGGTGCGGATTTTGCTGCCCGGCATCTCTCCGATCGATCCGGTGACGTTCATCGCCGTGCCGTTGCTGCTGGCGTCGATCGCGTTGCTGGCGTCGTGGATCCCCGGCCGGCGAGCGGGAAGAGTCGATCCGCTGGTCGCCCTCCGTTACGAGTAAGGTCAATCTCGCGGGCGGACGTGGCGCGGCGACAGCCACGTTCCTGTGGCAACAGGCCACTCGCTGCCGGCGGAGCGGTATCCTATCCGCCAGTGGCGTTCGATCTTCAGGACCTCGGGTGGGACCCGCAGTGGCAGGCGGTGTTCGCGCCGTTCGTGAGTGACGGACTGGTGCCGGCGCGCGTCGCCATTGAATTCAATTACATCTATCGCCTCTACGCCGAATCGGGTGAGCTGCAGGCTCAGCACGCCGGCCGCCTGCGGCATGAGGCGGTCAGCAAGGAACAACTGTCCGCCGTCGGCGACTGGGTCGCCGCACGGCCGACGGCCGGTGAAGAGAGCGCGACGATTGAAGCAGTACTGCCGCGACGCACGAAGTTTTCCCGGAAAGTCGCCGGTGAGCTGACCGAAGAGCAGGTGGTCGCCGCCAACATCGACACCGTATTCGTCGTCATGGGGCTCGACGGCGACTACAACCCGCGGCGCCTCGAGCGTTACCTGCTGCTGGCCGGTGAGAGCGGTGCGCAGCCGGTAATTCTTCTCAACAAAGCGGATATCGCCGATCGTCTCGCGGAGGATCTCGACGACATCACCAGGCTCGCCGTGGGGGTGCCGGTGCACGCCATCTCCGCGAAAACGGCGACCGGTGTGGAGGTCGTTCTCCGCTACCTGGGCGCGGGCCGGACCGGCGCCCTGCTCGGCTCCTCGGGTGCCGGTAAATCGACTCTCGTCAATGCGCTGTTGGGCGAACAGCTGCTGAAGACCAACGAGGTGCGGGCGCACGATTCACGCGGCCGACACACCACCCGCCATCGCCACTTGATTCAGTTGCCCGAGCGTCGCGGCCTGCTGATCGACACGCCGGGCATGCGCGAGCTGCAGCTGTGGACGCAAACCGACACGGCGCGCGACAGCTTCGAGGACATCGCCGAGCTCGCGCAGAGCTGTCATTTCAAGAATTGCCGGCACCGCGGTGAGCCGCGCTGCGCTGTCGCGGACGCAATTGAAGCGGGCACGCTCGCAGCCGACCGCCTGAGCGGTTTTCTGAAATTGCAGGAGGAAGTCGAGACTCTCGAAGAGCGCAAGGACGCCCGCGCCCAGATCAACGCCAAGCGCCGGTTCAAGACCGTCAGCCGGTCGATGAAGAAATTCTACAAATCTAAGGAATGAGGACGCGCAGCCGTTCCTGCTCGGATGGGATGACTCGCGAGCTCGCGAACGCGACGCCGAGTCTCTGTTTCACCGTTTCGGCTTCTTCGCGGGTCGCGTAGCGTCCGAGCACCAGTCGCCGGCGCATGTCGTCGGGAGCCATCAGAATGTCGATGGCGTACGGACGCTGCTGAAATGCGGCGAGCTGTGCCTGAACGCGCTGCACATCGCGAGGGTTGTCGAAGGTTCCGATCAGAATGACGAACGTACCCGGCACCATCGGCGGCACCGGAGTGGCGACCGGCATGCCGTCCGGCACGGCAAGGGCGGTGGCCGCAGGCGCGATCGTTGGCGCCGGCCGCTGCGGGATCGCCGGCGGTGTCGTGGCGGCGAGTAGCCCCAGCGGGTTGCCGAGCAGCCAGGCGGCGACGCCAATCGTCAGGACGATGATCGCGGCGGCCGCCATCGCCAGCGTTCGCTTCGTGCCGGGCGCGGCAGTGGTGCCGCGCTCACCGCGAATCTTGTTCTTGGGAACCTCCTGACCGAGCTGCGCCGCTGCGGCCACGACATGATCTTCGGAAATGCGGCTGGTCTGCTTCTCACAGCCGACCATCAGCGCGCGATCGCAGACCAGATTGATCATGCGCGGCACACCACCCGAGATCGAGTGCACGAGGTCGAACGCGGCCGCGGTGAAGGACACCGACGTCGAGCCGCGCGCCACCCACAACCGATGGGTCACATACGCCTCGACCTCCTCGCGCGTCAGCGGCTTCAGCGAACACCGGATCGAGATCCGCTGATCGAGCTGCCGCAGTTCTGCCTTCTGCAGCAGGTCGAGCAGGTTCAGCTGACCGACGATCACCACCTGCAGCAGCTTTTGATCGTTGGTTTCGAGATTCGACAGCACGCGGATTTCTTCGAGCACATCCGATGACAGATGCTGCGCCTCGTCGATGATCAACACGGCGCTGCCGTGCAGCGGCACCAGCGACAGCAGGAAGTCGTGCAGCGTGCGCACCAGTTCGTGCTTGCTCGCCGTCGCCAACCGCCCGGTCTTCAACGCGTCCTTCGACACGACGCCAAAGCTGAGCAGCACTTCGCGCAGCAGCTCCTCGACCGACAAAAACGGATTGAGAATCAGCGCCGTGAACGTCGTCTGGTCGAATTGCTCGAGCAGCGTCCGGCACAGTGTGGTCTTACCGGTCCCGATGTCGCCGGTCAGGACGATGAAGCCTTCCTTGCGGCGGATGGCCTGCCACACCTGCTGCAGCGCCACATCATGCGATTCGCTGCGATACAGGAATCGTGGATCAGGCGTTAGGCTGAATGGGGGTTGGACGAATCCGTAGTAATCCTCGTACATGCAGCAGGGTCCGGCAAGGGGGCCCGCTTGCCGGACACAGCATAACAGGAACAGTCTGACCCGTCACAATCCGCCCGCCGTCCTGAGGCGCGTCGGGCGTCAACTGGCCTTGGCCATCATCGCGGATGCGGAGGCGCCGGTCAGCTCCCGTCGCACCCGCTGACCCGTCTCCTGGGCTGCGACCGTCTCCCAGCGATTCGGCGATAGGGTGGTGTCCTGGTGGCCGATGCGGCGATACAGCTCGATCAGGGTGGTTTCGTCGGTGACGCTTTCGTCGTCGATGACTTCGATGGCGTGGCGCAGTTCGTGCGCGACCGTGGCAATCATCTGATTCAATGGCTGGTCCGGACCGATCGAGGCGCGAACGTATCGATAACCGCCGGCGCGAGTCATCCACGTCAACTGGCCGGCCAGATTCGGTTTCAGTGCCGGGTTCACCGACAGATACACGATGACGGTGCTCGCTTCGATGCGCTCGACGAGTGCGCGAAAGGTCGCCGATCGCGCCATCCCTTCACGCAGCACGTCCTTGCTGCGGGAATCCTGCGGACGCAAGCGCGGCCCGCCATCCTTCGTGGAGCCGGCGGCGGCCGCGGCGGTCATCATCACAACACAAAGAGCAGCAGTAACCAGCAATCGCATGGTGTCCTCCTGCCTCTCACAGTCCTCATCGCAAGTCATCGGCGTTCAGCTATCAGCTATCAGCTCTGAGCTCTCAGCTCTCAGCTTTCAGCTATCAGCCTTCAGCCTTCGGCACGTCGCAAGCACTTCGCCATGTGAGACGGGGCATCGGCACGCGCCGTTCAATGCCGTGCGGTGTTTGTTGTGGCGAGCAGGGGGATAAGATGTGCGTCAGCGGCGTGGTTGACCGCTTATGAGACGTTTGGACACGGCGGGGGTGGAAATGGTGGGACGAATGATGCGGCGGTTCCGGATTCCAGTGCTCGGCGTCGCGATCGCGTTGTTGAGCTCCGCGACCACCGCAACGGCGCAGACCCGGCAGGCGGTCCTCGACACGACGGCGGGAGTCATCGTCATGGATCTGCTCGCCGACAAGGCGCCCAACCACGTCGCGCTGTTCATCAAGACCGCTCAGTCGGGCGGATACGACGGCACGACGTTCTTCCGGATGATCAAGTACGGGATCGTTCAGGGCGGCGATCCGACGACGAAGGATCCGGCGGCGCGGGCGAAGTACGGTACCGGCGGGTTAAATTTGTTAAAACCCGAGATCAACGACGAGAAGCAGACACGCGGCGCCGTATCGGCGACGCTGATTCCCGGCAAGTCCGATAGCGCGGGCACGCAGTTCTTCATTGCGGTCACGGATCAGCCGGGTATCGACGGCCGCTACACCATCTTCGCGCGCGTCGTCGAAGGCATGCTGACGGTGCAGAAAATTTCGGAGGCCGCCGTTGACGATGCCGGCCTTGCCGTGGACCGCATTGTCGTCAACAAGGTGACGATTCGCGACAAGCCGGCGGAGACCCCTGAGCCTTTCTCGACGGATCCGATTGAGGAGCTCGCGCGTTATCGTGCGGTGCTCGACACATCGATGGGGGAGATCACGTTGTCGTTCACACCGGACAAGGCGCCGAACCACGTCCGCAATTTCCTGCGTCT
>DASPNQ010000211.1:0-3859 GCA_035626435.1 Vicinamibacterales bacterium | reverse complement strand
GTGATCCTCGTCGAGGATTTCGGTGCCCGTGATATCGGCAGGCATCAGGTCGGGCGTGAACTGAATGCGCTTGAAGCTGAGATCGAGAATCTGCGACAGCGTCTTGACCAATAGCGTCTTCGCCAGCCCGGGCACACCCGTGATCAGACAATGGCCGCCGCAAAACAACGCCATCAGCACTTCGTCGACGACCTCATCCTGGCCGACGATGACCTTGCGCAACTCCGAAAGAATCTTCTGCCGGCTTGCGGCGACTTTGTCCGCCAGGCCTTCTACAGCCGCGCCTGTATCATTCATGTGAGTTCTGTCGCGATCCAATCTGTCTTCAATCTTTTTTCAATCTCTCTAAATCTGTGCTCAATCTGTGTTTAATCTGTGGCTTAGTGGGTCAACGAATAAATCACCTCGTTGATCAACATCTGGTAGGCCAGCGCGGTCCACTTGATGTAGCCGGGATACTCCTGCGCGTTGGACCACTCGACGCCGTCGCCCATGTCGGTGTTCCAGTTGATCAACACCATCGGCCGGCCTTTATCGTCCAGGATGCCGCGCAGGTGCGCCGTAAACCCGCCCTTCTCCCAGGTCCGGCTGCTCAGGAACGAGCCAAGCCCAGGGATCTGCGGATACTTATCGAGCCGATAGAAGCACGTGTAGATCGGATGCGGCGGCGCGATCTCGACGATGTCGCGATCGGGAAACACGCGCTTGATTTGCGTCTCGAACAGCTCCCATTCGTAGGGGCCGTGAAAATCGTCGAAGGTCAGCGTGCCGCCGCGCAACAGGAACTCGCGCAATGTCGTCACTTCGGTGTCTTTCAGCACCAGGTTGCTGGGCTCGACGATGTAGATCCACGGGTGCTCCCATAGTTTCGGGTCGTCCAACGTCAGCACGATCGGATCGCCGACGTCGATCGCCGTCACCGATTTGATCCGGCGGGACAGGTTCTGCTCCGCCGCCGGCGCGTCGATCGCCCACGGCTCGTCCCAGTAACTGAGGCGCGACGCTCCCGCCGCGCTCGCGCCATCGTCGGCGTAGGTGCCGTACTTGATGCGTACGAACGTCCACTTCAAGCCCGCGAACTTGCCGCCGTCGACGACCGGGATTTGCCCGGCCAGATCGGTCGCGAGCCAGACGGCCAGCAACGCGGCCGCGACCATCACCAACGGCGTTGGCCGCCTGGTGCGGATACCTGCGGCGCGCAACGGCGCCAACACTACCGGCTTCCCTCCTGCAGCTTCAGGAGCAAGTCCTGTGCCCGAGTGAAGGATGGTGCGATCAGCAGGGCGTCGAGCACTTGCTTGCGGGCTTCGTCGCGCTGACCCGCTTTCAACAGCGCTTCCGCCAGATCCGCGTGCGCGCTGGACTTGTCGAGCGGCTTGGCCGCCAGCGCGACGCGGAACATGCGAATGGCGTCCGTGGTATCACCGGAGCTCAGCGCGATTCGGCCGAGCGAGGCGTGCGCGGCGCCGTCGAAGGGGTCCAACGCGACGATGCGCTTCAGCGCCGTCTGCATGCGGGCGGTGTCCTTTGCGTCGAGCAACGTCACCAACTGCCGCGCCGCGGCGAGCGCGGTGTGATCGTAGGTAATCAGTGCCTCGAGCGCGCGCGCCGCGCGCGCCTTGTCGCCTTTTTTCAAGGCGATGGCGGCAATGGCGGCGTGCGGGCTTTCGTCGCCCCGCACGTTCGGAACCAGGGCCGCGGCTTTCTCGAATGCGGCGATCGCCGCGTCCGGGTTCGACGCCGCCAGCATCTCGCCAAGCAGCATCTGCGCCGAGAAGCTGTCCTGGTTGGCGGCGGCGATCGCTTTCAGCTTGTCCGCGGTGGTGTCAGGCCCCAGACCTTCGGGAGCCTTCAACGCCTTACGCAGCGTCGCGTAACGCGTTTCCAGCATGGCGTCGAAGCTTTTCTGCAGTTCGTCGATGTCGATGCCAAGCGCCTTCTTGATCGCGGTTTCGGTGTCGCTGCCATCGGCATACGCGGCCACCAGAGCGCGCAGCTTCGGCTGTCCGTACGTCTCGACGATGTGTTCGACGACGAGGGACGCCTGGTAATAGGCAAAGTTGATGGTCGCCGCGCTGGTGAATCCCGAATTCAGCTCGCGCAGCTTGATCACTTGGCCGCGATCGACGGCGCGCGCGAACGGAATGTCCATCTCGCGGCCCCAGTCAGGACGCGCCCGCCGCTCCTCGAACACCGACGCGCCCTCGCTCAGCCAGCGCGGCAAACGGTTGCCGGACAACTGCAGCGTTATGACGTGCGCCATTTCGTGCCACAGCGTCTCGCCCCAGTTGAATGACCCCGGCTCGCGCGCCGTCGGCGAATCGAGTGTGACCACGCGGCCGAAGCAGGCGCCGAGCGCGCCGATCATGCCGGGCAGGCCGAGCGTGCGCACCGCAAAGTCGTCGTGCCGCGGGAACATCTCGATCAGGATCGGGCCCTGGGGCGTGAATTCCCAACGCTTGCTGAGGGCGTCGAGCGATTCACGGGCCAGCGCCGGCACGTAATTGCGCATCACCGGCGCTTCCGCCGGCGCGAGACGAATTACCAGCGGGCCTTCGGTAATCGTGTCGAAAGGCTCGAGGTTGTCGAGCAGCTCGAGCAGGTTGTAGGTCTGCACGTCCCAGCGATCGATGCGGAACGCGGTCTCGAGGTTGCGGCGCGCGTTGCGCTCGTCGCCGGTGCGCATCAACTGCGCGCCCAGATCCGCGATGGCGCGGAAGTTCTCGCGATCGACCGCGATCGCCTTGCGCGTATGCTCGACCGCCTCGTCGAAGCGGTAATAGTGCGCGGTCACCTCACCGACGATGCGGTGGACCTCGCCGTAGAGCGGGTTGATCTTGAGCGCCTCGGCCACCGCCTGCTGATAATCGGCATCGCGGCCTTCGACGTAAGCGATGGCGGCTTTCAGGGACAGCGCCTCGAGGTGCCGCGGATTGATGTCGAGGATTCTCTGGATGGCGGCGCGGACGTCGGCCTTCTTGTCCTGATAGATCGCAATCCGCGCCAGCACCAGATTCGCACCGAAGTCATTGGGGTTCTGCTTCAGCACGCGCTGCACGAACGCCATGGCCTGGGTCGTGTTCTCGTCGCGCAGCGCGCGCGCCATGCCGAGCAAGGCAGGGGCGTAGTCGGGATCGGCCTTCAACGCGATCTGATAGGACTTCGCGGCGTTGGCGTTGTCGTATTTCTCGTTGAACATGTCGCCCCATTCGGTGTTCAGCTTGGGGTCGTTGGGCGCCAACGCCACGGCGTCCTTGAAAAACGAGTTCGCGTCGTCGATGCGATGCAGCGCGCGCGCCGCGCGCGCGGCGCGGAGGTAGTCGCGCGCGCTTGGGTTCGGGTAATTCGCCGCGAGAATGTTGGTCAGCGTCCGGCGGCCTTCCGGACGCTTGCCGACGCTCAGTTGCAGCAGGCCGAGCTCGAGCGCGGCCTCGCCGCCGGCGTTGGCCGCCGCGAACGGTTGCAGTACCGATTCCGCGCGGGCGTAATCGCCTCTCGCCGCAACCGCCAATGCGTGCATCACGGCGATGGTTTCGTCCTTCGGAAACGCGGCGGCGATGGTCGCGACGTCGTCGTATCTTCCGGCGCGGTAGGACTGCTCCGCGTTGGTGCGTGCGGTGGCGAGGTTCGGCGCCTGCTCGGCCGTGACGAGCGGCGCGAGCCCCGCGGTCAGGACCACGGCTAATGCAAGAAGTGAAAGCCGGCGTGCCATCTTGTTTGGAGTATATCTGCGGTTCCGATCAACTCGACCTCTACATCAGCACCACAACAGCTTCGAGCAAGCTCATCTTCAGTAGGTGCAGGTCCGCCGCAGTTGAACGGCACTCTCGAGTAAGACGATCAGGTCAATACAATGGCC
>DASPNQ010000210.1:0-34701 GCA_035626435.1 Vicinamibacterales bacterium | reverse complement strand
AGCGTCTTGCCGCGCCCCGCGTCGTTGACCTTGGCAACGTCCTTCGCCAGCCTGTCTGCGTTGAGGAATGCGGTGACGGGAACCGCTTCCTTCGTTTCCTTGTCGATCATGACCGCCATGCCGATGCCGCAGTTCGGGTGACAGCCGCAGGTGAGCTGTCCCCACTCGCGATCCGGCCCGTGCACGACATCGGCCCAGTCGGTGAAGGTGGACATGAACGAGATCGGGAACCAGTCACGAATCGGCTCGCCGATGCCGGTCTGGTTCTTCACGTCGTGCGCCAGGTGCGACAGCGTGTAGCGCTGCGCGGCGCGGCGTTCCGGGGTGACCTCTTCGTCGCGGCCGGTGAAGCTCACCGGCTGAAACGACAGGAAGTTGATCTTCTTGGGATTGTCGAGCGCGAACTCGATGACGCGTCCGACCTGTTCGTTGTTGACGCCATTGACGATGGTGATGACCGGGACGATGTCGACGCCGGCGTTGTAGAGATTCTCGATGGCGCGCAGCTTGACGTCGAACAGGTTGCCGACCCGGCGGTGCGAGTTGGCCGCGTTGCCGATGCCGTCGAACTGCAGGTAGGCATAGCGCAGGCCGGCTTCGGCCGCCGCTTTCGCGAAATCAATGCTCTTCGCGAACTCGATGCCGTTAGTCGCGGCCTGGACCGAGTTGTAGCCGACCTTGCGCGCGTAACGCACCGCGTCGAGGAAGTACGGCGACAGCGTCGGCTCGCCGCCGGAGAACTGCACGGACATCTGCCGCCGCGGCTTGATCGTGATGGCGTTGTCGAGCACCGTCTTGATGTCTTCCCAGGTCAGCTCGTGGACGAACCCGACCTGGTTGGCGTCCATGAAGCACGGGTCGCACATCATGTTGCAGCGATTGGTGAGGTCGACGGTCAGCACGGCGCCGCGGCCGTGCTTGATGGTGCTGCTGCCATGGTTGTGCAGCTTCTCGTCGTTGTGCGCGCGGATGTCGCGCCCGGGGAACACTTCCTCGAGATGTTTGAAGAACGCCGTATCGATCGCCATGACGTCTTCGAAGTGCCCGTGAATCGGGCAATCCTTGATCATCACGATCTTCCCGTCACGCTCGTCGATCGTCGCTTTGATCTCGCCGACCTTTTCGTTGAGCAGCGTCTCGAGCGGCCGCGTGCCGTCGAGAATGGCCTGCCGCGCTTCACGCACGCACGTCGGACACAGCGAATCCGTCTGCCGCGGCCAGCCCAGTGGCGGCTTGGTCTTCTGGTACGACTTCGGAATCGGCTTGTCCGACCACTTCGGCGTCATCGCCGGTCCCGGATTAATCTTGTTCAGCTGCGAAAAGACCTGCCACAGACCGTTGGCGGCGATGGCGAGACCCTTTTCCGCATATTTGATTGGCGCGTGCATGAACGCTCTCCTCTGCTAAGTGCTTGACTGGCTTGTATTTTAGAGATTTCCAGCACAGCCTTGCACGGAAGTCAGCGTTCGGGCCATATCGCGGGGTGATTGGGCAACAGAGATAGGTGAACGGCCAATATCGGAGCTAAACAGTCGGTGATAGTGGCAGGTGCCACCCGCGAACGCGGGGGAGTCGGCGACGAGGGAAGGCGGATATCATGCCGCGTGCGCTGTTTTATTGGCTCTTCCGTAGTCGCCCTGTCGTGCATCGCCGCACTATCCGCTCAACGTCCGTCGCCGGCCGTTGAGGTCATCGCCCTGACCAACGCCTCCGTCGTCAACGTGCGTTCCGGGGCTATCCAACGCAACGCCACGCTGGTTCTGCGGGGCGGTGTCATCGACAGCATTGCGACCGCGGCACCTGCCGGGGCGCGGGTCATCGACCTGCGCGGACGGTATGCCGTCCCCGGACTGATCGACGCGCACGTCCACATCGCGTCGCTGCCGCAGATGCGCGCCGCACTCGAAAGCGGCGTCACCACGGCGCGCAGCGCCGGTGTCGCGCATTTCGCGGATGTCGGCCTGCGCGAACTGGTGAAGCAGGGTTTCGTCGCCGGGCCGGAGATGGTGGCCGCGGGGTATCACGTGCGGCCGGGCATCGCCGCGGAGATGTTCCTCGACTTTCCCGATCTTGGCGACTTGCTGACGCCGCCAGGCGCCGGCAGCGCCGACGGCTTGCGCCGCGCCGTGCGCGCCAACCTGTCGCGTGGAGTCGACTGGATCAAGACCAACGCCACCGAGCGCGCCGGGACGCCGGATACCGATCCACGGCGGCAGCTGTATTCACAGGAGGAGCTGCGGATCCTGGTCGTCGAGGCCGGCGCCAAGAACATTCCGGTGATGGCGCACGCGCACGGCGCGGAAGGCGCCGACGCCGCGGTGCGGGCCGGCGTTCGCAGCATCGAGCACGGCACCTATCTGTCGGATGACACGCTGCAGATGATGGCCAAGCAGGGCACCTATTTCGATCCCACTGCTGACATCGTCAACGATCTGGCGGCGCCGGGCGGCGACTACGATCACGCCGGATTGCAGCGGCGCGGCGAAATGATGCGGCCGGTGTTGCGGGCCGCCATCGCGAAGGCGGCGAAGCTTGGAGTCAAGATCGTCGCCGGATCGGATACCGGCTATGGCCCCAATAGTGTCGCGCGCGTCTCACGCGAGGCGACGGAGCTGGTCGGCGCCGGCTTGACGGCCTTGCAGGCACTGCAGGCGGCGACGATCGTCAATGCGGAGATGCTGCGGTTCGAGAAGCGGATCGGCGCGCTCGAAGCCGGATTCGAAGCCGACGTCCTCGTCGTCGACGGCAATCCGCTGGAAGACATCAGGGCGTTGCTCGATCCGTTGCTGGTGATTAGCAACGGCAGGATTGGGTTGGATCGACTCTCGTTCGGGAAATAACGCACGTGCGAGCCAGGCGCCCGCGCCGGCACCGCTAGGAGAAATCATGAAGAACATGTGGGCTTTGTGTATGTGTATCGTGCTCGCGCCGATGGCGGCGTGGGCTCAGTCGGAGCAGCATCAGCATTCAGGCATGGCGCCGAAAGACTACGGCACCGTCAATTTCGAAACCTCGTGCAGTCCCGCAACCAAGGCGAAATTCAACGAAGCGGTCGCGCTCCTGCACTCGTTCTGGTTTCAGGAATCGCGCGACGCATTCAACGAGGTATTGAAGACCGACGCCAATTGCGCGATCGCGCATTGGGGCATCGCGCTCACCTATTGGGGCAACCCGTTCGCGGGCCAGCGTTCGCCGCAGACGATTGCGAACGGCAAGGCGGCGATCGACAAGGCGCTGTCCACCGGATCGCCGACCGCGCGCGAAAAAGGCTATATCGACGCCGTCGCCATTCTGTTTTCGAGCAGCGATGTGACGACGCAGCGTCAGCGGATTCTCGATTACGAAAAGGCGACCGGACGCGTATCGGTCGCAAACAAAGACGACGTGGAAGCGCGGATCTTCTGGGCGCTGGCAGTGGCGCAGGCCGCCTCGCCGACGGACAAGACTTACGCGCGCAACCTGCAGGCCGCGGAGATGCTCGAGCCGCTGGCCAAGCGGCTGCCGAACCATCCCGGCGTCGCGCACTACATCATTCACGCCTACGACGTGCCGGCGCTGGCGGCGAAGGCGCTGCCGGCGGCACGCAGCTACGCGGGGATTGCGCCGGTCGTGCCGCATGCGCTGCACATGCCGTCGCACACGTTCACGCGGGTCGGCTACTGGAAGGACTCTGTCACCAGCAACGAGAAATCAGCCGAGATCGCGGAGAAGACCAACGGCATCGGCGAGGCGATGCATGCCCGCGATTACATGACCTACGCGTTCCTGCAGATGGGCATGGATACGCAGGCGAAAGCCAACATGGACCACGTCATGCGGCTGGCGCAGTCGGGTGCCAGCGGGACCCAGGGCGCAGCGGGCGCGGGTCCCAACACGTTTGCGATGGCGGCGATCCCGGCGCGCTACGCGATGGAACGCCAGCAGTGGGCGGAAGCGGCGGCGCTCGAGCCGCGCCCGGCTCCCGCCACGCCGTACACCGAGGCGATCACTCATTTCGCGCGCGCGATCGGCGCAGCGCGCGCGGGCCGTCCCGTCGAAGCCGCGAAAGACGTGGAAAAACTGGCGGCGCTTCGTGACCGCGAGATCGAGATGAAGGACGAGTATTGGGCGAGTCAGGTCGACATTCAGCGGCGCGGCGCAGATGCGTGGGTGATGTACGTGCAGGGCCGCAAGGCCGAGGCCTTGAAGCAAATGCGCGAGACCGCCGACATGGAGGATCTCACCGACAAGGCGGCGGTCACGCCGGGACCCATCGCTCCGGCACGTGAGCTGCTCGGCTACATGCTGCTCGAGAACAATCAGCCCAAGGAAGCGCTCGTCGAGTTCGAAGCGGTGATGAAGAAGGAACCGAATCGCTTCCTGGCCATTTGGGGCGCCGGCAAGGCGGCCGAAGCGGCCAAGCAGACCGGTAAGGCGAAGACCTATTTCAAGCAGTTGGTCGAGATGTGCAAAGACGCGGGCACGGAACGGCCCGAGCTGCAGTACGCAAGGAAGATGGCAAATTAGAACATTCGCTCGGGAGACGCCTCCGTCTGGGGGCGTCTTCCTGGCGGAATGTAAGGTCTTGGGAGGTTACCGCAGCGGCAAACGCATGAAGGTCGGCCTGCCCAGGCGCCGGCGTGAAAACTCGACGCGCACGTAGCTGTAGACCAGCGCAACCGCAAGATGATCCCACGTCAGTCGCGCGCTCGACCAGGAATGAAGCGCGCCGTCAAACGTGTAGATCAGGCACAGAAGCACACCGATCTCGGCAAAGATCGCGAGGACCAGGAATTTCATGTTTTTTGGTTAGACGCATCTTGCCACAAACCTGTTCTCACGCACAGTGCTTCGTCACAAATTTTTTCAGGCGAGCCAACGCGTCGGCGACCGTCGCCTCGCTGGATGCAAAGCAGACACGAATGTAGCCTTCGCCGTCGCGGCCAAACGCGATACCCGGCGCCAGCGCGACGCCGGTGTCCTGCACAAGCGCGGCTGTAAATGACGTGCTACTGGTGATGGCGTCGAAGCGGGGAAACGCGAAGAACGATCCTTGGGGTTCGGGCAGCGTCACGCCGGGCAGATCGGCGAGCTCGCGCTGCACCTGATCGCGGCGCTGCCGGTAATGGTCGCGAAGCTCCGCGATGTACGGCTCGCCGTCACGAAGGGCGACGATCCCCGCCTGTTGCACCATCGCCGTCGGATTCGACGTGATGAATTCGACCGCCTTGTACAGCGTCTTGATGACCCGCTCGTCAGCCTGCACCCAGCCGAGACGCCAACCGGTCATGTTGTAGGTCTTCGAGAAACTGTTCGTGACGATCACGCGCTCGCGGTTCAGGCGCGCCAACGACGGTGCGAGGGCGTCACGCGACGCGGCCGCGCTGCCCCGCGGCGGGTAGAGCAGCCGCTCGTAAACTTCGTCGGCCAGGATGACGAAGTCGTGCCGTTCGGCAAGTTCGACGAGCGCGCGCTGTTCGGCTTCTCCGATGACCCACCCTGTCGGGTTCGACGGACTGTTGACAATCAACAGGCGCGTGCGCGCATCGATGGCGTCGCGTACCCGATCGAGGTCCAACACGAACCGGGTGCCTGCAAGCGCCAGCGGCACCGGCCGCGGCTCGGCGCCGGACATGACGATCGCGTTGGCGTAGAGCGCGTACGCGGGGGAGATGAACACGGCGTTGTCGCCGTTGCCGACCAGCGCCCGGATCACTGCGTAAATAGCCAGCGTCGCTCCGGTCGTCGCCATGATCTCGGCGGCGGTGTAACGGACGCCATGCAACTCCGCGATCTTGTCGGCGATGGCCAGTCGCAATTCGGGGTAGCCGGCCGTGTGCGTGTAAAAGGTGTGGCCGTCCCGCGCGGCGCGATCGAGCGCGTCGCAGATGAACGGCGGCGTCGGCAGGTCGGATTCGCCGTAACACAGCTTCAGCGAACCCGGCATGCTTTCGGCGACCGTGGCAATGCGGACCAGCGGTGATTCCGCAACGTTCAGGAATTCTTCTCGAAGCCGCACGCCGGAATTCTAGCCGTCATGACGATACTGCCGGACATGAATCCTGACACACCCGTGCCTCGACAGAATCGGCTCGGCTCGCTGCGAAGTTGTCTGCGTTGTCCCTCCTCGACTGCTCATGGCGTCAAGCCCGGCGCTGATCGCTGTGAAGCCGCGAAGGCAGCTGATCGCTCACGGTTGGAGCAGCATTGCTCCGGCGATCTCGCGCGCAAGTTTTGCCGCCACTGAGGCCGTCATGCCTCCCAGGTCCTGTGACGGATTGCATTCGACGATGTCGGCGCCGACGATTGGGCCGGGGAGAGTATGAATCATGCTGATCACATCGCGAACGCTGAGACCTCCAGGCTCGCGATGCGAGACGCCCGGCGCGAAGGCCGGATCGAGCCCGTCGAGATCGATCGACACATATATCGGGCCTCGTGTCGACGGGCGCGCCCCCGCCGCGAACTGCTGCATCTCGATTGTCTCGACGCCGAATCTCGTGATCTGATCGCGCTGATGCGGCGTCAGGGTGCGGATGCCGACCTGCACCAGCCGGCCGCACAACTGTTCCTCCATGATCCGTGCGAACGGACAGGCGTGCGAACAGCGATCGCCCTCGAACGCATCATAGAGGTCGCCGTGCGCGTCGACATGCAGAATCGTCAGCGCGCGATGGCGCGTCGCAATCGCCCGCATGATCGGATACGTGATCGAATGATCGCCGCCAAGGACGATCGGCCCGAAACCGGCCGCGAGGGCACGCTCGACGGCGTCCTGGATCTGCGCGCGCGCGGTGGCGGCGTCTTCGGCAATCGCCAGATCGCCCGTATCAGCGAGGTGTGAGAGATCGGCGCCGCGCTCGGTGAACGAATTGCCGGCCGCGGAGTGAATGGCGGCGCGGATCAGCGGCGGCGCCGCGGCCGCGCCACGCAGGAACGAGGAGCTCGCGTCGTACGGAACGCCGATCAGTTGCGGCCGTGGCATGCGCTATCTCAGCGAGACGCGTCCAGCCGCTGTTCAAAAACCCGCTGTCCAGCGCTGTTGATCAGCGACACCGTCAACGCCCCCGACTGCGCGTCGGCTTCGATCACGCCAAAGAACTGCAGGCCCTCGGCCGGTGACCGATTGGGTTTGAGGTTCTGCGGTGTGCCAGTGAAGCGCACTTCGGGACCAAAGGTGGCATCGAGGCTGCCCGGCGCGAACGTGCCGGCGTGTGCCGGTCCCGCAATGAATTCCCAGAACGGGTCGAAGTCCTTGATCGCGGCCCGTTGCGGATCGAAATGGTGGGCCGCGCAATAGTGAACGTCGCCGGTAATCCAGACGACGTTGCGGATGTTGCGGCGCTTGAGCCCGGCCAGCAGAGTCGCGATTTCAATCTCGCGGCCGCGCGGCGGACCGGCATCGCCATTCGCCGCGGCCTCGTGCCGTCCGGGTTGGTGGGCAACGACGACGCCGAGTGGCATGTCCGCTGCGACGATTTTCCAGGTCGCCGTCGAACGCGTCATCGCGTCGAGCAGCCAGGCGATTTGGCGGCGGCCGAGGAATGCCGTGTCGTCGCCGGCGGCCGTCTGCAGGTTGTTGCTGTTGGCGCCGCGATAACTGCGCATGTCGAGCGCAAACACTTCGACGAGCGGACCGCATGGCACCGACCGATAGACGAGCGCGTCGGCGCGACGCTGCATCGTGATCGGGTACTGCTCGAGAAAGGCCTGGCGGGCGCGTGATGCCAGCACCGCGACGCGCTTTTCCGAATAGGGCGAATCGGCCGCGAGGACCTGTTGGTGATACCAGTTGTCGCGAACTTCGTGATCGTCCCACATCGTGATGTGCGCAACCTCCGCCGCAAAGCGCCGGTAGTGCGCGTCAAGGCGGTTGTAGAGATGGTTGCCGCGAAACTCCTCGAGGGTCTCGGCGACCTTCGCCTTCGCCGGCGTCACGATGTTCTTCCACACCGTCCCGTCGTCCAACGGTACCTGCTCGTGCAGCGGCTGGTCTGCGTAGATGGTGTCGCCGACGTGAACGAACAGGTCGGGATTCGCGTCGGCCATCGTCTGGAACAGGCGCATGCCGCCACGCGCCGGATCGATGCCCCACCCTTGTCCGCAGACATCGGCCGACCACGCGATGCGTAACGGCGTGCCTGGCGCCGGTTCGGAGCGGAAGTGACCCTCGATCGGCTGGCTGCGCGCGTTCCCGTTTTCGATGGTGACGCGATAGAAGATGTCCTGACCCGTGCGCAAGCCGCCGATGCGCGCGCGTGCGGTAAGGCCGGTTTCCGGAGTCGCGAGCGTGCCGCGGACACGCGTCGCATTCGCGAATCGGGAGGTCGTCGCGTACTCGACGATCATGCGCCCTGGGCGATCGGCATGCGCCCAGACGATTGCGCCATCGCGGCCGAGCGGGCCGGCGGCGACGCCGGCATCGATCACCGGCCGCTCGCGCGGCGAGGTGACGATTGCCGGCGCCTGCGCGCGGAGCAGCGCCACGGCGCCCAGTTGCTGTAGGAACGTGCGGCGCCGCACCGTTACACCTGCGCCACGCTGTTCACTCAGAACAGGTACTTGAGGCCAAGTTGGACGACCCGGCCATCCTCGGCGGTGGTGATTTGGCCGAACGTCGCGGAGCCGAAGGTGCCATTGGGCTGCCCGAAGCGCGGCTGGTTGAGGATGTTGAAACCCTCGATGCGCACCTGGATGCGATGGCGCGTGGCGAAGTCGAAGTTCTTGAAGATCGACAAGTCGGTCCGCTGAAAGCCCGGTCCGCGGACGGTGTTGCGTCCGGCGTTGCCGGGGCGCTCCCCGGTTTGCGCCAGCGTCAGCGCCGTAAAGCACGAGGTGTTGAACCACTGCGCGGTGGTCTTGGGTCCATCGTTGGCGTCGCACGTCATGTCCGGCCGCGACGTCATGTAGCGGATGTCCTGCACGGCACCCTGCGTCACGCTGAGCGGGAATCCGGTCTGCGCCTGATAAATGCCGTTCAGTTGCCAGCCCCCGGCCAGTTGCCTGACGATCGTCGCTGCGCGTTCGAGCGACGGCAATTCGTAGCCGAAGCTGACAACGAAACGATGCCGCGCGTCGAACAGCGCCGGACCTTTCTCGAATGCGAGAGCGCGCTGAATGCTGGCCTCATCACCCTGCACCACCGGCAGCACGGGCCGCGCCTCGCCGCCGATGTTCAACCCGGACACGTGATCGGTGGTCTTGCCGAGCGTATAGCTGGCGAGGAAGTTCAGGCCGCGTGTCGGCAGCATGCGCAGGCTGGTTTGCAGCGAGTCGTACCAGGACTTCGCCACCGGGAAGGTCGGTCGCACCAGCGCGAACGCCGGCATCAGTCGAGCGCCACGCGTGGTTTGCCCGGGGGTATACACGCCCGGATTCACTTCCATGAAGATCGGCAGGTTGTGGCCGCGCGATCCGACGTACGAGACTTCCGCGCCGAGGCGCGCCAGCAACTGGCGCTGGACGCCGGCGTTGAAGTGATAGGCGTACGGCGACTTGAAATCATCGCCCCACCCGATGATCGTCAGTGACGGCGGGAACGGATTCGGCGGGCCGGCGACAGCAGCGAGCGGGTCGGCGATCGTGATCGGCGCCGGCGTGTTGAGCTCGATCAGCGGCGTGAAAGGCGGTGACAGCACGCCGCTCTGGAAGAAGTCGCCCTGGCCGGCGAGCGCGTCGTAGAACACGCCAAACGCCGAGCGAATGCTGGTGCGGCCATCGCCAGCGGGATCCCAGGCCACGGCGAACCGCGGCGCGACGTTGTTCTTGTCGGTCGGCACGATCCCGCGCGGGACGCCGGGATCGCCCGGATAGACCAGGCCGGCGGGCGCAGCCGGGTATCGCTGCGATCGGCGGCCGGTAACGAAGCCGGAAATCGCGTCGTTCTTGTCGATGAACGGCGTCGGCAATTCATAACGGACGCCGAGGTTCAGCGTCAGATTCGAATTGATCCGGAATTCGTCCTGCGCGTAGCCGGCAAACAGCCAGCCATAGCCGTCCTGGACGGCCTGCTGCGTGGTCGCGCGCGCCTGCGCGGGCAGGCCAAGCAGGAAATCCGCTGCGGCGTTGCCGGTGATGCCGCCGCTGAATGTCAGGTCGCCGTTCGGGCGATTGATGAACGCGATCTGCATCGCCTCGCGTCGCACGTCGGCGCCGACCTTCATCGAGTGGCGTCCGGTGATCCATGTCAGATCGTTGGCGGCCTGCCAGACGTGATTGACGCGGTTCACGAACGGCTGTTGCGGATCGCCGAGCGCAGCGTTGCCGCCGCCAAAGAAGCCGGTCACGACGATGGACGGCAAGCCGGCGGCGATGGGATTGGTATGCGCGAAGTTGATGCCGTAGTCTCGCGGATTCAGGCCGCTGGTCACCGCCGGGTTGGCCGTGATGCGATTCACCGAGACGCGCGCCTGGTTGATGAGGCGCGAGCTGATCACGAAGTTGTGCGAAAACAGCGCATCCTGCAAGGTCGCGAGCGCGCGCTGGTCGACCGGCGCGATGATCCGGGGCGTCGCGCGATTGGTGGCGCTACGCATGTAGCGTCCCAGCAGCGACTGCCGCGATCCGAGTTGGTAGTCGAGGCGAACGCCGAACTGATCGCGGACGTCCTTGACCGTCGGAGACACGATGTAGCGATTGCCGGCGGCGTTCGGCAAGGGCACGAAGTCGTTCAGCAGTTTGGCCGCCGCCGGGCTGATGCGGGCTGCGGGGATGATGTTGCCCGGGAACGGCTGACCAGTGAGCGGGTCGCGAATGGGCGCTCCGCCCGAGAAATCGCCGTTGCGCTGCGCCTGTGACAGCACCAGCACGTTCTGGGTGATTCCGCTGTCGTTGCGATAGCCCTCGTAGAACCCGAACGCGAAGAGCGTATTGCGCACTACCGGGCCGCCGAGCGAAGCGCCAAACTGGTTCTGCTTCAACTCGGGTTTCGGCTGGGTCTGCGGCGCGAAGTAGTTGCGCGCATTCAACGCGTCGTCCCGGTTGAATTCCCAGACCGCGCCCGACAGCGTGTTGCTTCCGGACTTGGTCACGACGTTGACCACCGAGCCGGCGTTGCGCCCGTATTCAGCGGCAAACGCGTGGGTGAGAATCTTGAACTCCTGTATGGCGTCCGGCGGCGGACGCAGGACGAAGCCGGTGTTGAACGTGTCGTTGTTGGTCGCGCCGTCCATCAGGAAATTGTTCGACTGGTTGCGCATGCCGTTGACGTTGAAGCCGCCGGTGGCGTTGCCGAAGCCGCCGGGCGTGGCATCACCGGACTGTCCGCCCAGCGCGCCCGGTGGTGCGACGACGCCCGGAATCAACGTGCCGAGCTGGGTGAAGTTGCGGCCGTTAAGCGGCAGGTCGACGACTTTTTGTTCGTCGATGACGATGCCGTGCGTCGCGTTGCTGGTTTCGACGAGCGTGGCCTCGGCCCTGACCGTGATGGTTTCGCTGAGTTGCCCGACTTCCAGCTGAAACGCGACTCGCGCGGTCTCCGTGACCGCCACGCGCACGCCATCGCGCTGCGAGGTGCGGAAGCCCTGCAGCGACGCTCTGACGGTGTAGGTGCCGGGAGCCAACAGCGGAATCGTGTACAAGCCGTCGCTGCCGCTGACCGCGGATCGGGTAGCGCCCGTCGCGCTGCTGACGGCCTCGACGGTCACGCCGGGAAGCACGCCGCCGGAAGAGTCGGTGACGATACCGTTGATCTGGCCGGTTGCTTGTGCAAACGACGACGGCACGAACGCGACGAGGAATATTGCGGCAATGATCACGCGCTGCATGAACGACCTCCTGCTGGCCCTGTCAGCCTGGCGAGCTGTTTACATTCCAGGCGGTGTAAATCTGCCGTCGGCGGCAAGCCAGCCGCCGTCGGCGTAAAGGATAGTGCCGGTGACGTAACTCGCCGCATCCGACAGCAGGAAAACGGTCGGTCCGGCCATCTCCGACGCCTGCGCCCAGCGGTTCATCGGGTTCTTCATCGCGTAGGCGTTGTACCACTCGGCGTTCTGCTTGATCGGCGCGGTCAACGGCGTCTCAATCACGCCGGGACCGACCGCGTTGACGCGGACGCCTTTCGTGCCCCACTCGGTCGCGGCGGTTTTCACCAGTTGCAAGATGCCGGCTTTGGTCATCGAGTACACCGACTGGCCCGGCTCCGTCACGATCGAGCGAATCGACGAGAACAGCACGATGCTGCCGTGGCCTTGACCCACCATCACGCGGCCGACGGCCATCAGGACGTTGAAGTTGCCGCGCAGGTTCACCTGCACGACGCGATCGAATTCCTCGCCGGTGTAATTGAGGATCGGCTTTCGAACGTTGATCGCGGGCGTGCACACCAGGCCGTCGAGCCGATTGTGCCGCGATGCGGCGTCGGCGATCGCGTCTCGGACCGACACTTCGTCGGTGATATCGACGGTTCCGCCGTGTGCCTCGCCGCCGTCAGCGACGATTCGCGCCGCCGTTTCCTCCGCGAGATCGCGTTTCACGTCGACGCACGCCACCACCGCGCCCAGTTGCGCGGCGCCGATGGCACAGGCCTGGCCGATGCCCGAGCCCGCGCCAATCACCATCACTGACTTACCTTCCAGGCTGAATAGGTTCTTCACTCGCTGTCCTCGACGGGCCGCGCTATTTTTTGAGGTCGCGCGCGGCGGGAAGGTTTGGCAATCCGGTGGCCTCGGTGGCAGCGCGGACAATCGCGCGGGCCATCACGTCGGCCGCCAGAGCGCCGATCTGGGTGAGGTTGACTTCGCCGGTCCATCGACCGGTGGCCAACGCGAACACGGTGTCGCCGTCGCCCATGGTATGCGCCGGAAAGATCGCCCGCGCAAACCCGTCGTCTGCCATCAGCGCCATCCGCTGTGCTTGCGTCTTGGTCAAGCGGGCATTGGTCGCGACCATTCCGATCGTCGTGTTTTCGCCGGCGCGTGGCGGCGGCCCGCCCTGGCCGGCGCGCAGAATCGTCCGCGCGTCGGCGAACGTGCCGTCAGGATTGCGCACTCCCGCGACCACCCGGCCGGTGTCCGGATCGATGACATCGCCGACCGCGTTGACGGCGACGATCGCACCAACGCTCAGTCCATTCGGCAGCGTGATGCTGTAGCTGCCAAGCCCCGCCTTCATCGATCGGCCAGGACCGCCGCTCTTACCGACAGTCGCACCGGCGCCAGCTCCGATCGTGCCTTCGGTTACGGCCGCATTCGTCGCCGCCGCCGCCGCGCGATACCCGCAATCGGCGGTCGGACGGATCTTTGGGTTGCCGCCGACCGGCAGGTCGAACAGGATTGCGGCCGGGACGATCGGCACCTTGCCGGAGCCGGTAGGCCACCCGATATTGTGCTCTTCGAGCCATCGCACGGTGCCCGTCGCCGCGTCGAGCCCGAATGCGCTTCCGCCGGACAGCACGACGGCGTTGACCTTGTCGACCATGTTCGACGGGTCGAGCAGATCCGTTTCACGCGTGCCCGGCGCGCCACCGCGCTGCGCGACGCCACCCGCCGCGCCATCGCCATCAACGAGAATCACCGTGCAGCCGGTCGGCCGTTCAGTGAGCGTGTGATGTCCAACCTTGATTCCCTCGACAGCGGTGATGGTCGCATTGGCGGGCGCCTGCGCTCCAACAACGGTTGACAGTGCAACGATCAACGCGAGCGAATTGGTGATCTTCATATCTGCGCCTTCTGCGGCCCGAAGTTCTGTGCCCTTCTGAGGCCCTGGCGAGCTCTGCGCCTTCTGCGGCCCTGGCGAGCTCCGTGCCTTCTGCGGCCCTGGTGGATCATATAGGATCTGTCCGTGGCCGCCGTCGATCGCATCGTGTCCGAGATCGATCGCGCGCGGGATGAGATCGTCGAGTTCGCGGCGCGGCTGATTCGCGTGCCGACGGTCAACCCGCCGGGTCAGAACTACGAAGCCTGCGCCGACCTGATCGCCGATGAGTTGCGACGGCACGGTGCCGTCGTCCAGTTGCTGCCCGCCGTCGGGCGCGTCGAGCACACGCCGAACTACCCGCGGGTGAATGTGGTCGGACGCTTCGACGGCGTGACCGCACAGCGCGCGATACATCTGAACGGTCATTTCGACGTGGTACCGGTCGGTCTCGGCTGGACGCGCGATCCATTTGGCGGCGCCATTGAGGGTGACCGTCTCTACGGCCGCGGCGCCTGCGACATGAAAGCCGGACTCGCGTCCGCTGTCTTCGCGGCGGTCGCCATCCAGCGCGCCGGACTGTCGCACCAGGCCCCGATCGAGATCAGCGGCACCGTCGATGAAGAGAGCGGCGGGTTCGCCGGCGTGGCGTGGCTCGCCGAGCACGGGCTGATCTCGCGCGAGCGCACCGAGGCGGTGATTATCCCCGAGCCGTTTGGCGTCGACCGCGTCTGCGTCGGTCACCGGGGCGTCTACTGGTTCGAGGTCACGGCGGAAGGGCGGATCGCCCACGGCAGCATGCCCTACCTCGGCGTCAACGCGATCGAGGGAATGTCGCACCTGCTCGAGCTGATCAGGGACGAGCTCGGTCCCGCACTTGCCGGCCGCGTCACCACGATGCCGGTCGTGCCCAACGGCTCTCGCTACGCGACCATCAACATCAACGGCATCGAAGGCGGACAACCGGTCGACGACGTGCCGAGTCCGTGCGTCGCCGATCGGTGCCGCGCCGTGTTCGATCGCCGGTTCCTGCCGGAGGAAGGCCTCGACCGCACCAAGGCGGAGATTGCCGCGCTCGTGCAGAAGGCGCAGGCGCGAATGCCCGACGTGACGTTCTCGATCGACGATCGTTTGATTTTCGAGCCGACGCGCACGCCCGAGGACGCGCCGGTGGTCGTCTCCCTCAGCGCGGCGATCACGCATGTGACGGGGCGGCCGGCCGCGATCGTCGCCAGCCCGGGCACCTACGATCACAAGCATGTGGCGCGGCTCGGCGGGGTCGCGCAATGCGTCGCCTATGGCCCCGGTCTCCTCGAGCTCGCGCACCAGCCCGATGAGTACTGCTCGATTGACGATATGATCGCCGCGGCGAAAGTTCTCGCCATCGCCACGTTCGCCATGGCGCAAGACGGAAGGCTGCAGACCGATGACTGAAGGCATCAAAGAAGCATCCATGACCGGTCAGGAAATCGTTGCGCTCTCGAAGCAGCACTCGCTGTTCGAATGGTCGGCGCAGAACAACGTCGACCCGATCCCGGTGGCGCGCGCCAAGGGCATTTACTTCTGGACACCGGAAGGGAAGCGCTACATCGATTTCAACAGCCAGTTGATGTGCGTCAACATCGGCCACGGTGACGAGCGCGTGATCAAGGCGATTCAGGACCAGGCAGCCACGCTCGCGTACGCCAACCCGTTCATGGCCACCGAGGCGCGGGCGCGTCTCGGCCAGAAGCTGGCCTCGATCTGTCCCGGCGACATCGACGTGTTCTTCTTCACGAACGGCGGTGCGGAAGCCAACGAAAACGCCATCCGCATCGCTCGGCTGGTAACCGGCCGCCACAAGATCCTCGCCCGCTATCGGTCGTATCACGGCGGCACCGGCGCGAGTCTGACGGCGACGGGCGATCCGCGGCGGTGGGCGATGGAGCCGGGCATGCCCGGCATCGTCCACATTCCGCACCCGCATCACGGGCTGCAGCGCGGGACCGACAGCGGCCCCGAGGCGCTGGCCGCGCTTGAAGAGATCGTCATGCTGGAGGGACCGCAGACGATCGCCGCGATCCTCCTCGAAACGGTCACCGGCACCAACGGCATTCATGTCCCGCCCGACGGCTATCTCGAAGGCATTCGCGCGCTGTGCGACAAGCACGGCATCCTGCTGATCTGCGACGAGGTGATGTCGGGGTTCGGCCGCACCGGTGCGTGGTTCGCCGTCGATCACTGGAATGTGGTGCCGGACATCCTGACCATGGCCAAGGGCTTGACCAGCGCCTATGTCGCGCTCGGCGCCGTCGGTGTGCGCCGCAGGATCGCCGATCACTTCAAGGACAAGGTGCTGTGGGGCGGTCTCACCTACAACAGCCACCCGCTCGGCTGCGCCGCCGCGGTCGCGACGCTGCAGGTCTACGAAGACGATCGATTGATCGAGCGCGCCAGGAAAATGGGCGCGGTGATGCGCGGGATGCTCGACGAATTGAAGTCGAACCATCCGTGCGTCGGCGACGTCCGCTCGATCGGCCTGTTCGGCATCGTCGAGCTCGTGCGCAATCGCAAGACGATGGAGCCGATGGCACCGTTCAATGGGACGTCGCCGGAAATGCAGGCGCTCGGCAAGTTCTTCCGCGACGAAGGTCTCTACACGTTCGTGCGGTGGAACGGCTTCTTCACGAATCCGCCGTTGTGCATCACCGAGGCGGAGCTCGCCGAGGCGATGGCGATCATCGACAAGGGACTGTACGCCGCCGACAAGGCGGTCACCGCGTAAGCACGTGTGTGACCCACGCCGCGACAAGCGGCTGCAGCGGCCCTTTCGCCGCGGCGTACGATTTCGCCCACTTCGTCATGTTCGCTCGATCGCTCGCGAGTGTCGCTGCCTGCGGCGTATCGAGATGCCGGTGATAGGTGCCGTAGAGCGCGGCCAGTAACGCCGCGGCGTCCGCCGGGTTGGCGTCGAGGTACGGCGTCAGCACGTCCACGGCATCGACCGGGCGGCCGCCCAATACGTACGCAATCCCAAGCAGCTTCTTCGCTCGCATGTCGGCGTCGGGCTGCCGCGCTGCGAGCTCGAGCGGGCCGATCGCGAGGCCGGGTTGTCCAGCCTTGAGCCATTGCTCGCCCGCGATCCGCGCAACAGTGGCGTTGGCCGGCGTGCTCGCCGCGCTTTGCAGCAAGCCGGCCGCCTCCTTGTGCCGGTTACTCTCGGCAAGTGCGGCGCCTAAAAAGATGCGCGAGGGCGAGAAGGCGGGCGCGAGCTGCATCGAGTTCTGAAACTGCACGGCGGCCTTCTCGAGTTGCGCGAGCTGATAGAGCTCGAGGCCCTTGAAGAACATCGCCAGGGCTTGATCGCCCTCGCCGAGCGCCGTCATCGCCGCGCCGCCGAAATCACCGCTGCGCGCCTCCTTGATGGCGGCCTTCGAGGCGCCGGCGTGTCCGTCGGCGGCGGCAAACACTGCGGTCAACAGCGTGGGCGCGAGCAACTCCTTGCGGTCGAAGCTGCCAATGGCGCGCACCAACGCCATCGTCATATCGCTGGGAACCGCGCCCGGCGCCACGGTGCTGCCAGCTGACGTTGTGACCGCGGCGACGCGAAACGGACGCAACATGTGCCCCTGCGTTGTGCCGTTGTGCGTGACTACCCCTCGCGCCAAGTACCGCCCCGGCGGCAGCGCGCCGGTGTCGAACTGCGCGCTCATCGTCGCCACCTCCGTCGAAACGCCGGCGTCGACGCGCATGGGAATCCTCGCCAACGGCGCGCCATCTTCTTCAGCGACGATTTCCAGCGCGCCTTCCAGTCCGTCGGCTCTCGGCGTGTACGCTTCCATCACAGCCGCCATCACGCCGGATATGACCGGCTCGATCGCCGGTTCCAAAGCGGTCTTGCCACCGCCCGCGAAGCGGCCGACGATGAGGTCGCCCACCGATACACCGGGCCCGTCGAGCTGAAACGCCGTAACGCTGCGCGTGACGCTGCCAACCCGCCCTTCACTGTCGGCCATCGCCAGGATCACCCGATACTCGCCGGGCTCGACGGCCAGCATTCCCGAGAACACCGCCGTACCTTCATCCCCGGTTTTCGCCGCCAGCGTCTTCAGGCCGCTCGCCGGCGCGACGCCCTTGCCCTGCTTGTTCACGATCGCCATCCCGACGGTGTAGTCAAGCGATTGATTCGCCAGCCGCTCGACTTCGGCGGCCACCAGCACGCGCACCCTGGTCGTGCCAGGCTCCTTGTAGATCCACGTCGACATCTTCAAGGGCAGATCGTTGATCGGCAGCGGTGAGCGGAGCGCGCGTGAGACGGCGTCGACAGGTGAGGCGGTTTTCGCCGACACCGACGACAGGAACGTCCGTCGTGCTCGAATCGACACGCCTCGCCGCGTCGTCTTGACGCCAATGCGATGGCGGCGGCCGTTGCGATCGTTCGGACGTGATTCGACGCCGAGCAGATAGTAGCCATCCAGCGCGCGCGAAATGCGCTCGAACGCAAAATCGGCGCTGGTATTGATGCGATAGACCTCGCCGCGGGCGGCGCCGGCGAGTTGTTCGAGCCCCTGCACTTGCAGCTCGCGATCCTCACGTGGCGTGTTCGGCCGCCGCGCCTGTGATGCGTCAAAGCGCGGCACGTCGAGCAGCAGCACGTCGAGCGACGCGCGCGCGTCCGCCGCCAACAGCGCGAGTTCTTCGGTCTCCGAGCCGAGGCCCTCGAAGATCAGTCCTTCGGAGACCAGAATCACGGACTTCGGGCCTTCGAGCGCCGTCAGTCCCCGTAGCACCGCGCGGAACCCGTTGAGCGAGTTCTGCGTGCGCCGCCGGATATCGCTCATGATTTCGCCCGCGTCCTGTTCGACCTCCCGCTCGCACCGCTCGGCATCACTCGGCGCGGCTGCCGCGCACTCACGCAACAGCACCTCGAGGGCCAGCTGGAGGTCAGACCGCATGTAGATGGCGATGGCCTCGGTGATCGACAGGTTGAATCGCGTCCGCGTCGGATCGCCGGTGCCGACGATGCGCAGCAACGCTTCGCGCACCTTGTCGTGATCGGTGGTGAAGTCGACCAGCTCACCAGGGCTTGGCACCGCGACCACCGACACCCGATCGTCCGGTGTCAGCGTGTCGACGAACTTGCGGGCGCTGTTCATCGCCGAGCGTGCCGTGCCGGTGCGAATGTTGTCGTGATCGATCAGCAGGACGATCAGCCGCCCGGACGGCGCGCCCTTGATGTTCGCCGACCAATAGGTCTCGTCGCGGACCACGGACTTGGCGGGCGTGCCAATCACACGCAATGGGTCCGCCGACCGGATGTATTCGACGGTGGCGACGTCGCGTCGATCGCCATCAATCTCGACCTGGAAATCGGCCGCCGTCAAATCCGTCACCTGCCGGCCGTTGCTGTCGAGTGCGGTGACATCGATGGGGACGAGTTCGACACCGGCGCGAAACACGGGGCCGGGCGGTTGCGGCTTGGGACGTGCCGCATCCGGCCGCGGCGCCGGCGGCTGGCCGAAAGCGCTTGAGGCGGTCAGTGCGGCGAGGACGACCATGCACGCTCGCGACATCATCCGCGGATCATAGCCCCAAGGCATCGGCGACGATCCCGGGCTCCAAGTAAAATCGAACGATGTCCGTCCGAGACGTGATCATCGTCGGCGCCGGCCCCTCGGGCCTCGCCACCGCTATCGCCTGCAAGCACTTCGGTCTCGACTATCTGGTGCTCGAGCAGGGGGCGCTGTGCGACGGCATCGTGCGATTCCCGATCAATATGGTGTTCTTCACGACGCCCGAGCTGATGGAGATTGGCGGCATTCCGCTGACCAGCCCGTACGAGAAGCCGACGCGCCTCGAGGCATTGCGCTATTACCGGAAGGTCACCGACACCTTTCAATTGCAGGTCTCTCTCTACGAAGAAGTGCTGGCGGTCGAACGGCCGGCGTCCGCCGGCGAGCCGTTCGTGGTGCAGACGCGCAACGCACGCTCCGTGACGCGCATCCGGGAAGCCCGCAATGTCGTGCTGGCGATGGGCTATTACAACCGGCCGAACCTGCTGAACGTGCCCGGCGAAGATCTGCCGCACGTCACCCATTTTTATAAGGAGGCCCATCTCTACTATCGGCAGCGCGTCGTGATCGTCGGCGGCAAGAACTCCGCTGCGGAGGCCGCGCTCGAGATTCATCGCGCCGGCGGCTACGTCACGATGGTGCACCGCGGTCCGGGTTTTGGTGAATCGGTGAAGTACTGGGTACGTCCGGACATCGAGAACCGCGTCAAGGAAGGCTCGATCGCCGCGCACTTCAACGCCAACGTCATCGAAATTCGCGCCAACGAGGTGATGCTGGATACGGGCGTCGCCATTCCGGCGGAGGCCGTGTTGTTGCTCACCGGCTATCACGCCGACGCCGCGTTCATGCAGTCGATTGGCGTCGACATCCATCCCGACACGCTGTCGCCGCGCTACGACATCGACACCTACGAAACCAACGTGCCCGGATTATTCGTCGCCGGAGGCCAGCTCGCGGGCAAGCGCACGGGCACGGTCTTCATCGAGAACGGCCGCTTCCACGGCGAGGTGATTGCCAAGACCCTGGCCGCGCGCGCGCAGTCGCAATCGTAGACGGCGGTGCGCCGACGAATCGGTGGTAACGTCCCGTTGTCATGAAGGCAACGGCTGTTCTCTTGGTTGGCGCGGCGACCGTTTTTCTGCAGACCGCATCGGCGCCGCGACAGATTTCCCTCACCCTGCGCGAAGGCACGTCGATGGCGGCGGCGTTGTCGCCGGATCGCCGCACGTTGATGATCGATCTGCAGGGCACTCTGTGGACCGTGCCGGCCGGCGGCGGCGCGGCGGCGCGCGTCACCGAGGAGCATCTGGATGCACGGCAGCCGGCATGGGCACCGGATGGCCAGCGCGTCGCGTTCCAGGGATATGAAGGCGGCTCCTGGCACGTCTACGTCATGAACGCGGACGGTTCCGCGTTGCGAGCGGTCACGTCGGGGCCGTTCGACGACCGCGAGCCGACGTGGTCACGCGACGGCTCGCACATCGCATTCTCCTCCGATCGTTCCGGCAACTACGACATCTGGGATCTCGAGCTGGCCTCCGGCGCCCTGCGCCAGCTCACCACACATCCGGCGAACGACTATGGGCCCGCCTACTCGCCGGTCGACGCCTCGATTGCCTTTGTCTCCGAACGTGAAGAAGCGCGCGGCATCTGGCGCATCGACAGCGGCAGCGGCGCCGAAACGCTGCTGACCGCGGCGGCCGGCGCGTTGAGCGCGCCTGCGTGGACGCCGGACGGTTCGAACGTGATCTTCAATGTGATTGCCGGCAATCGCAGCAATCTGGTCCTCGGCGGCGCAGAGCTCACGCGCGACGAAGACGTCTTTCCATTTCGAGTGCAATGGCTGTCATCGTCCGAGTTCATCTACACGGCCGACGGCAAAATCAAGAAGCGCGCGATCGGGGCGGCCGGAACGACGGCCATCGACTTCAGCGCTGCGATCTCGTTCACGCGGGCACCGTACCGGCGCGCGGTGCGCGACTTCGATGGACGTACGCCACGGCCGGTGCAAGGCATCGTGGCGCCCGTGCTGTCACCCGATGGCTCGCAGGTCGCGTTCATCGCGCTCGGCGACCTGTGGGTGATGCGGATTGGCGGAGCTCCGTCGCGTCTGACCAACGATGCGTTCGTCGAAACGGCGCCGACCTGGTCGCCTGACGGCCGCGCCATCGCGTACACGTCGGATCGCGCCGGCACGATGGACTTGTGGGTGCGCCAGATCGATTCGGGCGTTGACACCAAGGTGGCCGCCGAAGCCGCGAAGCCGTCGTGGGCGCCAAGAGGGAACGAGATCGCCTACATCACGCGCGACGGCGCGCTGGCGATCACCGGCCGAGCCGCGCCCGTACACGCGTCGATGCGCGATCCCGGCAGGCCGACGTGGGCGCCCGAGGGTCTGATTGCGCTCACCACCTTGCAGCCGTACTCGAGCCGCTTTCGCGAGGGCACCAACCAGCTCGTGATGATTTCGACGACCGGCGCCCCGAACCGCCGGCTCAATCCGCTTGCGCATCGGTCGATCGGCACCCGCGAACACGACGGTCCCGTGTGGTCGCGCGATGGCTCACGGATGGCGTTCGTCATGGACGGCGCGTTGCACGTGATGCCGACGACGCCGACCGGCGAAGTCACCGGCGCGCCGCGCCGTATTTCGAGTGAGCTTGCTGATTCGCCTTCATGGGCGGCTGATTCCCGGAGACTCCTCTACCAGACGCCACGCGGCTTGAAGCTCGTCGACATCGTCGACAGCCGGACCATCGACGTTCCGGTGCCCCTGATGTGGCAACCGGAGATCCCGCGGGGCCGCAAGGTCGTGCACGCCGGGCGGATGTTCGACGGCACCGCCAACGCGCTGCGCCACAACGTCGACATCATCATTCGCGACAATCGCATCGAGCAGGTTGTCGACCATCGCGATGAGTGGCACAACGGCGAGGTTGTCGACGCGGGCAGTGACGTCGTGATGCCGGGCTTGATCGAGATGCACGCCCATCTGACCAAGGATTACGGCGAAGCGCTCGGGCGAATCTGGCTGGCCTACGGCATCACCGCTGTACGTAATCCCGCGGCGAACGCTTACGAGGCTCTCGAAGACAAGGAGGCGATCGCCTCCGGGGCCAGGCCCGGACCGCGCGTGTTCGCGACCGGCGGTCCGTTCGACGGCTCACGCATTTACTACTCGGGCGGCGTGCCGCTGTCAGCGGAGTCGCAACTGCCGCTCGAACTCCAGAAAACCACGCAGCTTGGCTACGACCTGATCAAGACCTACGTGCGCCTCGACGATCGGCTGCAGAAGCGCGTCATTGACTTTGCGCATGCCAACGGTCTTCCGGTGACGTCGCACGAGATTTATCCGGCGGCCGCCTATGGTGCCGACGGCGTCGAACACATTCGCGGCACCAGCCGCCGCGGGTATTCGCCGAAGGTTACGGCGCTGTATCGTACCTACGCCGACGTGGTCGACTTGCTGACCGCGTCGAAGATGACGCTGACGCCGACGATTGGCATAACCGGCGGCGCCTTCACGCTGCAGCTGGCGCGCGATCCGTCCCGGCTCGAGGACCGGCGTTTCCGCGCGCTGTTCCCGCAAGCGGTGCAGCGCGAGATGGACCGCCAGGCGAAGAGCCTCACGGCGCGGGAAGCCGACGCGCTCGCCGACGTATTGAAGCCGATGGGGGAACTGGTGCGCCGCGTCGTCAAGGGCGGCGGCATTGTGATCGCGGGCACCGACTCGCCGATCTTTCCGTATGCGCTTGCCTATCACACCGAGTTGGAGATTTTTCAGCAGAGCGGGTTGACGCCTTTCGAAGTGCTTCAGGCCGCGACGGTGCGCGCGGCCGAAGCCCTGGGTGAAGGCGCCAACCTCGGATCGATCGCCGCCGGAAAGCTGGCCGATCTCGTGATCGTGACCGACGATCCGCTGGCCGATATTGCCAACGCGCGAAAAGTGAGAACCGTCGTCGTCAACGGCGAGGTCCACACGGTAGAGAGCTTACTGAAGCGCTAGACCCGCCATGTCAAAGGGCCCGGCCGGAGATCCATCACGATGGCAAACCGGCCGGGGTTTCGGATGGGTCCTGACCGACGACGACCGTCCACGGTCTGACCTGCCAGCCTCGCACCAGACCTTCTTTGACATACGGATCGTTCTTCGCAAAATTCTCAGCGGTCGAGCGATCCGCGGCACGGAACACCAGCAGCGCGCCGGCAGGCTCGGCCAGCGCGCCCGCCATCACCAGCTCACCGCGTCCATGCGACTCGCGCACTTCCGCGAGATGCGCGGGTCGAAACGGCGTTCGTTTGTTGACGAAGTCTTCGACGACGTCGTACATCAACGCGAAATACGGCATTCTTTATTCCTTGGCCCCTTGGCCCCTTGGCCCCTTGGCCCCTTGGCCCAATCAGATCGACAACAACCAGTGATGGCGATCCGGCTTCGCTCCCGAGCGAATCGCTTCCAGCTCCGCGCCGGCACGGCCGAGCGGGGAGTCGGGGGTCATCTGCGGCATCGTGATCTCGCGATCCTTGTGTCGCAGGCGACCAATCGGTGCAATCACCGCTGCGGTGCCGATACCCGCGGCGCCCTGCAGCCTACCTTTGGCGTGCGCGTCGAATACTTCGTCGATGCTGATGCGGCGCTCTTCGACGGGAATCGACATGTCGCGCAGCAGCGTCAGCACGCTGTCGCGCGTGATGCCCGGGAGGATGGTGCCGCCGAGCGGCGGGGTGACGACCGCGCCGTCGATCACGAACGCGACGTTCATCAGGCCGGCTTCTTCGACATACTTGCGCTCGATGCCGTCGAGCCACAGCACGTTGTGGAACCCCTTCTTCTGCGCTTCGATGGCCGCCAGCATGCTGCCGGCGTAATTGCCGCCGCATTTGGCGGCGCCGGTGCCGCCGGGAAACGCGCGCACGTAGGTGTCTTCGGCGATCAGATCGACCGACCCGGAGAAATACGGCGCGCTCGGGCACGTCTCGATCACAAAACGGAAAGTCTCCGATGGACGCACGCCCAGCTGATCGCCGGTGGCGAACATCACGGGACGGATGTAGAGCGCGCTGTTTTCCTTTTCCGGGATCCAGTTGCGGTCGAGCGCGACCAGCGCGGCCGAACCGTCGACGAAAATCGCCGCCGGGATCTCGGGCATCGCCATGCGCTGGCAGGTGCGATTCATGCGCGCGTGGTTGGCGTCGGGACGAAACAACACCGCGCCGCCGTTCGGCCGGGGGAACGCCTTGAAGCCTTCGAAAATGCCCTGGCCGTAATGGGCCACTGCGGGCGCCGCGACGAGCGGCTGCATTCCGTACGGGACAATCCGCGGTTCGCCCCATTTGCCGCCGGCGTAGTCGGCCACGAGCATGTGGTCGCTGAATACGGCGCCGAACGCCGCGTTGTCGCGGAGCTCGGGTGTCAGCCTCGAGGCAGTTGTTCTGGTGACGGGGATGGTAGCCAGCATCGGTATGTGAATCCTTTGTGAGATCCTACCAAAACCGTCCTAACTGAGCGTTGGGGCGTCGAACTTAGAAGTAGAATCCGTGAAATTCGTGTTCGACGGCCTGTTCAAATTCTTTTTCGAGCTCTCCCCAGTCGTCTTCAGCCAGGGAGAATTCCGGTTCGCGGCATCGACGGGCTCATACGTCGCGGCGGTCGCCGTTGCCGTCGCGGCCGCGCTGACGATCTATGCCTATCGCACCGGCGGCGGCCGGCCGTCACAGCGCCTCGTCCTCGCCGGCATTCGCCTCGCGATCCTGGCGATCCTCCTGGTGTGCCTGTTCCGGCCGCTGTTGGTCGTCAAGGCCGCCGTGCCGCAGCAGAACTTTCTCGGCGTGCTGATCGACGACTCTCGCAGCATGCAAATCGCGGATGTCGACGGACAGCCGCGCGCCACTTACGTCAGAAACGAGTTCGGCAACAACGCGCGCGGCGTGTTGAAAGCCTTGTCCGATCGATTCACCGTTCGCACGTTCCGGTTTTCGAGCGCACCGTCACGGACGATGCAGGAGTCGGACCTGACGTTTGGCGGCTCACAGTCCCGGCTGGGCGCGGCCCTGTCGGGTGTACGCCAGGAGCTTGCCGGACTGCCGGTCGCCGGTCTCGTCATGATCAGCGACGGCGCCGATACGGCGGACGCGGCGCTGGGCGAGGCGATTCTCGGGTTGAAGGCGGAAGGCCTGCCGGTGTTCACCGTCGGCGTCGGACAGGAGACGCTATCCAAGGATATTCAGGTGGGCCGTGTCGTCGTGCCGCGCACGGCGCTCAAAGGGACGACCCTGATGGTTGACGTCGTGCTGTCGCAGTCCGGCTTCGACGGACAGCAGGTGACGCTCGATGTCGAAGACGAAGGCACGCTGGTCAGCACGCAGCAGGTGTCGTTGCCGGACGCCGGCACGCCGGCGACCATCCCGGTGCGTTTCACGATGAACGAAGCGGGCCCGCGCGTGTTGCGGTTCCGGGTCTCGCCGCAGTCCGGCGAGCTGGTCACCGAAAACAACGCGCGCGAGGCGCTGATCGACGTTCGCGATCGCAAGGAGAAGATCCTGTATTTCGAAGGCGAGCCGCGCTTCGAGTACAAGTTCATCCGCCGCGCCATTCCCGACGACGACAACATCGTCGTGACGAGTCTGATCCGCACGGCCGACAACAAGTACATGCGGCAGGGCGTCGACAGCCCCGATGAGCTCGTCGCCGCCTTTCCAAAGACGCGTGAAGAACTGTTCGCGTACCGGTCGCTCGTCCTCGGCAGTCTCGAGGCGGCGGCTCTGACGGGCGATCAGCTGCGCATGATCAACGAGTTCGTCGATCGGCGCGGCGGCGGTCTGCTGATGCTCGGCGGTCCCCGCGCCTTCGCCGAAGGCGGCTATGCCGGTACTGCCGTTGCTGACGTGTTGCCGGTCGTGATCGATCGCAACAAGGTGATGCCGAAAGGCACCGTCGCGCGATTGACCGTGAAGCCGACACGCGCCGGCGCCGCGACCGCCGTCACCCAACTCGGCGCCACGGAAGCGGCGTCGGCCGAGCGATGGAGCACGCTCCCGCCAATCACCACGGTCAATCGCATCGACGACGTCAAGCCGGGCGCGACCGTGCTGCTGACCGGCACGGATGAGACGCGCGCCGAAAAGCCGATGCTCGTCTTCCAGCGCTACGGCCGTGGCAAGACGTTCGCGTTCCTGCCGCAGGATTCGTGGGTGTGGCAGATGCATGCATCGATCGCCGTCGAGGACATGACGCACGAGAACTTCTGGCGCCAGCTGTTGCGATGGCTGGTCGACGGTGTGCCCGATCAAGTGGAGCCGGCGCTGACGACCGAGCGTGTCGAGCCCGGCGAAGCGGCGACGCTGACCGCGAACGTCGTCGATGCATCGTTCGTCGAGCTGAACGACGCCGCGGTGACGGCGACCATCACGGGTCCGGATGGCGCCATCACGGACGTGCCGATGTCGTGGGACGGCGAGCATCCTGGCCGCTACACCGCCACGGTGCCGACGCAGGCGGCCGGCTGGTACCAGGCGAAGATCGACGCCACGCGAGACGGCAAGCCCGTCGGCGCCACCGTCACGCATTTTCGCGCCGCTGCCGGCGACGCCGAGTACTTCGATGCGACGATGCACGCGGCTACGCTGCGCCGGATCGCCGACGAAACCGGCGGACGTTTCTACGAGGCCGCCAATACCGCGTCGTTGCCGGACGATCTGCGCTACACCGGCCGTGGCGTGACGTCGGTAGAGGAACACGAGCTCTGGCACATGCCGATCATCTTGATGCTGCTGATTGGCTTGCTGTGCGCGGAATGGGGGTACCGGCGTGTCGTCGGCCTCGCGTAGCGTGACGTTGGCCGCGCTCGCCGCGCTGGCGGTGTGGATGAACGCCAGCGGGTTCGCGGCCGGTGCGGCGACAGCGCCGGCGCTCGACGACGTCGATCGAGCGCGAACCCGGGACGATCCGAAAACCGAGTATGACGGCCGGTATTCGTTCGTGCGCATCCGCTACGGCCCGGCGATCGACGCTGGTGGCGGGCGCTTCCGGCGCGAGCCGCCCTGGGCGCACGACTTTCCGCGCGCCGACTTTCATTTTCTGAAGATCCTCGGCGAGCTGACGTTCGTGCGATCGTTCGTCGACCAGCCGAACGTGATGACGCTGGACGATCCGGATCTGACGCTGTTTCCGATTGCCTACATGTCCGAGCCCGGCTTCTGGTCGATGTCGCCGGCCGAGGAGGAAGGGCTGCGCGGCTACCTCAAAAAGGGCGGCTTCATCATCTTCGATGACTTCCGCGGCGACCACCTCGAGAACCTCGTCTACCAGATGCGCCGGGTGCTGCCCGAGCTGGCGTTCCAGAAGCTCGATGCGACGCATCCGGTGTTCCATTCGTTTTTCGACATCGACGAGCTCGATCCGCGGTCAGGCTATTACTCGGACGTTGGCGATGCCGAATGGCTGGGCCTGTTCGAGGACAACAATCCCCGAAAGCGATTGATCGCGATTGCCAACAACAACCACGATCTCGGCGAGCTATGGGAGTTTTCCGATACCGGGTACGTGCCGGTGGATCTATCGAACGAAGCGTATAAATTCGGTGTCAATTACGTGATGTACGGGCTGACGCACTAATCGGAGTTGGGGCTCGAGGCGCTGAGCCCCAGGGCCAGTCGGAGGAATCGTGGACACGATTGAGATGAATACGCCGGATGATGTGGCGCTTGCCGACCGCATGAAGGTCGGCCGCGATCGCATCATCACTGAGCTGCGCAAGCAGATCGTCGGGCAGGAAGACATCATCAACCAGGTGTTGTTGACGCTGTTCGTCGGCGGCAACAGCCTGATCGTCGGCGTGCCCGGCCTGGCCAAGACGCTGCTGGTCCACACCATGGCCAAGGTGCTCGATCTGAAGTTTTCGCGCATTCAGTTCACGCCCGACCTGATGCCCTCGGACATCACCGGCACCGACATCATTCAGGAAGACGCGGCGACCGGACGGCGGCAGATGGTGTTCTCGCCCGGACCGATTTTCGCGAACATCGTCCTCGCCGACGAGATCAACCGCACGCCGCCGAAAACACAATCGGCGCTGCTCGAGGCGATGCAGGAACATCGGGTCACCATTCAGGGCCGCACCTATAAGCTCGAGGAGCCGTTTTACGTGTTCGCGACGCAGAACCCGATCGAGCTCGAAGGCACCTATCCGCTGCCCGAGGCACAACTCGACCGCTTCATGTTCCACATCGTCATCGAGCATCCGCCGGAAGACGAGGAGTTCATGGTGGTGAAGACGACCACGGCGATCCTGGAGCCGCAGTTCGAGCGGCCGGTGACCGGTCCCGATCTGGTGGCATTCCAGCGGCTGGTCCGCCGGGTGCCGGTCGCCGATCCGGTGATGCGGTATGCGCTGGCGATCGTGCGCGCCAGCCGCCCGAAGAACCCGACGTGTCCCGACGCGATCAAGAAGTGGATCGCTTTCGGCGCCAGCGTGCGCGGCGCGCAGAACCTGGTGCTCGCAGGCAAAGCCCGCGCGCTGACCAACGGCCGCTACCACGTGAGCTTCGAAGACATCCGCGCCGTCGCGCACTCGGTGCTGCGGCATCGCGTTCTCACGAACTTCCACGCGCAGTCGGAAGGTATTACGAGCGATTCGCTGATTGACAAATTGCTCGAGTCCGTCCCGGCGCCGCGGTCGGGCATGTAACGGACCACCGAAAGCTCACGGGCATATGGCGCTTGCTAATCCGGTTCCGGGCGCGCGGTTCGTCGACCCCAAGGTCCTGGCGCGTATCGGCAACCTCGAGTTCGTGGCCAAGACGGTGGTCGACGGGCTGATCAACGGGACGCATCGCTCGCCCTTTTTCGGGGCGTCGGTGGATTTCGCGGAGCATCGCGGCTATGTGGCCGGCGACGACATCCGCCGCGTCGATTGGCGCGTCTACGCGCGCACCGACAAGTACTACATCAAGGAATTCGAGGCGGACTCGAACGCCAACTTCACCGTGCTGCTGGATGTCTCGAAGTCGATGGGCTTCGGCGGTGACAGCATCTCGAAACTCGATTACGCCAAGACGCTGGCGGCGTGTCTCGCGTATCTGGGCAACGCGCAGCGCGATCGCGTCGGCCTGATCACGTTCGACGAAGCCGTCGTGCACCACGTGCCGCCGTCGGCGAAGCACCTTGACGTGGTGCTGCATACGCTCGACAAGGTCGAAGCCAGGAAACCCGGCCATCTGGTCGGCCCATTGCGGAAGCTCGCGGAACACTTCGGCCGGCGGGGCATCGTCATCGTGATTTCGGATTTCTACGCCGAACCCGAGGAAGTGTTCGATGCGGTGGGACCGATCCGCTTTCGCGGTAACGACGTGGTGTTGTTCCACGTGCTCGATCCGCGCGAAATCGAGTTCTCGTTCACCGATCCGTCCAGCTTCGAGGACATGGAGAGCGGCGACCAGATGCCGATCGTGCCGGTCAAGCTGGCCGCCGATTATCGCCGGCTCGTCGAAGCGCACATCGAGGCGCTGACCAAGCAGGCGTCGCAGAAACAGATTGATTACATGCTGCTGAACACCAGCATGCCGCTCGACTTCGCGCTGTTCCGTTTCCTGTCGACGCGCGAGCGGCTGGCGCGATCGCGGTAAGCCATGGCGTTTCTCACACCGTTATTCCTGATCGGCCTGGCGGCGCTTGCGGTGCCGGTGCTGATTCACCTGACGCAGAAAGAGCGCAAGTCGGTCGTGCATTTTCCGTCGCTGATGTTCCTGCGCAAGATTCCCTACGAGTCGGTGCAGCGGCGGCGGATCCGGGACTGGTTCCTGCTGCTGCTGCGGCTCGCGGCGATCGCGATGATCGTCGGCGCCTTCGCGCGGCCGTTTCTGCGCGGGTCCGGCGTGGCGGCGGCCGCGGGCGGCGCGCGCGACATCGTCGTGCTGCTCGATCGCTCGTACAGCATGGGCTACAGCGACACGTGGTCGCGCGCGCAGCGCGCCGCGACTGAGGCGCTCAGTGGCGCGACCGGCGCCGATCGGATTTCGCTGGTGCTCTTCGCCGACACCGCGGAAGTCGCGCTGCGCTCGACACCAGACGCGTCGCGCGCCGTCGCGGAGATCACCGCCGCGCAGCCGGGACCGGGCTCGACCAAGTACGGGCCGGCCATCAAGCTTGCGGGCAGCCTGTTGGCGGAATCGTTGCTGCCCCGCAAGGAGGTCATCCTCGTTTCCGACTTCCAGCGCGGCGGCTGGCAGCCTGACGATACGCTGCGGCTGCCAGGTGGCACCACCATCCGGACGGTGCCGGTGGAGGGCGCTCAGGCTGCGAGCCTCGCGTTGACTCCGGTGTCGTTGTTGCGCACGCGCGAGGCGAACCAACCCGAACGCGTGACCGTCACCGCCGGCGTGCTGAACCGTACCGCAGCGGCAGCGGCCGACGTGCCGATTGTCCTGGAATTCGACGGCCGCGTGATTCAAGACCTGCGCATCAGCGTCGCGCCGAACGCGTCGCAGTCGGTGTCGTTTGCACCGGTGACGATCACGACGCCGAATACGCGCGCGACCGTGCGGCTGGGTACGGCCGGTAGCGCATCCGTCGACGCCTTGCCGCGCGACAACGTGTTTCATTTCGTGATCACCCCGGCCGCGCCGGTCCCCGTGATGACGGTGTCGCAGGGCGCGGCCGACAGCATGTTGTATCTGTCGCGCGCGCTCGCCATCGGCGAGGCGCCGCGCTTCGACGTAGCACTGCAATCCCCGGAAGCACTCGCGCGCGACCCGCTGACGCGCGTGCGCGTGATCATGCTGAACGACGTCCCGATTGGCGACGCGCTGGCCTCGAAACTCGTCGGGTTCGTGGAGGGCGGGGGCGGCCTGCTGATGGCGCTCGGGCCGCGTGCGACGTGGCCGGCCAGCCGCGACGCGTGGCTGCCGGCGACGTTCGGCGCCCCGGCCGATCGCACACGCGGCGCCGCGCGGTTGAGCGGCATGGACTTCGGCCACGCGATCTTCGAGCCGTTTCGCGCGCCGCGCAGCGGCGATTTTTCGTCCGCTCGTTATTACTCTTATCGCACGCTGCGTGCAGCGAAAGATGCGAGCGTGCTGGCGCGCTTCGACACCGGCGAGCCGGCCCTGGTCGAGCGCAGCGCCGGGCGCGGCCGTGTCATCGTCTATGCGTCGACGCTCGATCTCAACTGGAACGATCTGGCGCTGAAGCCGATGTTCTTGCCGTTTGTGCATCAGCTCGGGCGTCATCTGTCCGGCTTCAAGGAACAGCCGGCGTGGTTGACCATCGGACAGGTGCTCGACGTCGACGCCGCCGAGGTCGCGGCCGGAGCCACCTCAGGCGCCGCCGCCCGTGCCGGTGTGCAGCGAACGATTCTGACACCGTCGGGACAGCGCCGGGAATTGGCGCCGCCTAACGCTCCGGCGCCGGGAGCCACGCCTGCCGCCGCCGCCATCGAGCTCACGGATCAGGGTTTTTATGAGATTCGTGGCGCGGGACGAGAGGCGGGACCAGTGATCGTCGCGGCGAGCAACGTCGACCTCGCCGAGTCGAATCTCGATCGCATGGACCCGCAGGAATTGGTGGCCGCCGTCACCGGCAACGGCACGTCAGGCGCCACGCCGGCGCAGGACGTCTTACCGGATGAGGCGCAGGAACTGGCGCAACGGGTCTGGTGGTATCTGCTGTTCGCAGGTATTCTGCTGCTGATCACCGAGACGGTGATTGCGCATCGTCTGTCACGCGCACGCAGCTAGGGGGGTTGATGGGTGAGGTGAATGCCCGCGCACAGTTACTTGAGGTAGTCCGACAAGTACGGCGCCGCTGGCGCATCAAGCTCGCACTGCGCGGTGCGGTCGGCTTCCTGATCGCCGGGGTGGTGGCGATGATCGCGATGGCCTACACCCTCGAGGCCCTCAAGTTCACGCCCGGCGCGATTCTCGCCGCCCGCATCGTCACCGCACTGATGTTCATCTCCGCGGGCGCGTGGTTCTTCGCGCGGCCGTTGTCGCGCAGAGTCACCGACGAACAAGTGGCGCTCTATCTCGAAGAGCACGAACCGACTCTTGACTCGACGATCCTCAGTGCGATGGAGGCAGCGGAGCGGCCCGGCGACTGGTCACCGGAGTTGATTCGCAAGCTCGTCGAAAACGCCATCGACCGCGTCCACGAAATCCGCGAAGGCCAGCGCATCGAGCGCGAGCCGATGAAGCGTTATGTCTGGATCGCCGGCGGCGTGGCCGCGGCCGCAATCGCGCTGTTCGCCTTTGGTCCCGCGTATTTTCGCCATTCGCTGTCGGCGATCTTCGTGATTTCGAGCAGCGCCGAGGCTGCGGCGCCCTATCGCATCGATGTCAAACCCGGCGACGCCACCGTCGCAAAAGGCGCGGATCAGATGATCAGCGCAACGCTGTCCGGTTTCGACGCCGCCGATGCGGCGATCCTGGTCAAGAAAGGATCGACGGGCACGTACGAGCGCGTGCCGATGGTCAAGGCGGACAACGGCTCGTACGAGGGCATGTTGTTCGACCTCGCCGAGCCGCTCGATTACGTCATCGAAGCCGCCGGTGTGCGCTCCGCGTCGCACACGCTCAATGTCGTGGAATTGCCGTACGCCAAAAAGATCGATCTCGAATATACCTACCCGGCATACACGGGTCTCGACGCGCGCACGATCGAAGACGGCGGGGACATCGCCGTGTTGAAAGGGACCGAGGTCAAGCTCACCATCACGCCGACGATGCCGACACAAGGCGGACATGTCGTGCTGGGCGAGAAGGAAACGGTGCCGCTGACGGCGAATGCCGATGGCACGCTGTCTGCCAGATTCACGGCGAACAAGGACGGCTTCTATCGCATCGAGCTGGATTCGCCCAAGGGCGAACGGCTCACCGCCTCGCCGCAGTACACGGTCGATCTGTTGTCCGATCAGGCCCCGACGGTAAGGCTATCCAAACCGGGCCGCGATACCGACGCGACGCCGGTCGAGGAGTTCTTCGTCGAAGCGAAGGCCGACGATGACTATGCGGTCAAGAACCTGCAGTTGGTCTACTCGGTGAACGGTGGCGAAGAGAAGGTGATTCCGCTGTTCAGCGGCGCGCGGCCCGCGCCCGAAGTCACCGCCGGACACACGTTCTACATGGAGGAGCTCGGCGTCAAGGCGGGCGATTCGGTCTCCTATTACGCGCGTGCCACCGACAACGACGGCGTCAACGGCGCCAAGCACACCACCAGCGACATCTTCTTCCTGCGAATCCGCCCGTTCGACAAGAACTTCAAGCCCGCGACGTCGATGTCCGGCGGCGGCGGCGGTGGCGGCGGCGCGGGCCAGGAAGTCGGCGCGTTGTCGCAGCAGCAGCGCCAGATCATTTCCGGGACGTTCAATATCCAGCGCGATCGAAAGACGATGAACGCGGCGAAATTCCGCGAAGGCATGGTCGTGCTGACGCTGGCGCAAAGCAAGCTGCGCGATCAGGTCAACGGTCTGGTCGAGCGTATGAACAGCCGGTTGACGGTGTCCGATCCGTCGTTCAAGAAGATCGCCGAGCTGCTGCCGAAGGCCGCCGAACAGATGACCGCCGCGGAGAAGAAGCTGCAGGCGCAGAGTCCCGACGGGGCGCTGCCGCCCGAGAACCTCGCGCTGCAGTTCCTGCAGCAAGCCGAAGAAGAGTTCGAGATGCAGGTGCAGACCGGCCGGCAGGCCGGCGGCGGCGGTGGTGGCGGCGGCGCGGGGTCGATCGCGCAGGACCTGGCCGACTTGTTCAAGATGGAAATGGACAAGATGGCCAACCAGTACGAGACCAATTCACAGGCCTCGACGCAGCAGCAGGATCAGCAGATCGACGAGCTCGCCGAGAAGCTGAAAGAGCTGGCGCGCCGGCAGGAACAGGAAATCGAGCGTCAGCGCCGCCTCGCCGCAGGTCAATCGGTCGGTAATAGCGGCAGTGACTTGCAGCGCGCGCTCGCGGAGCAGGCCGAAGAGGCGGCCCGCCAGCTCGAACGGTTGTCGCGCGAGCAGAATCGCCAGGACCTGGCCGACACCGCGCGGCAGCTGCGCCAGGCGGCAGACTCGATGCGCCGCGCCGCGGCGAAAGGCGATCCATCCGCACAAGGCCAGGCCGCCGCGGCCGCGGATCGGTTGCGTGAGGCGCAGCGGCAGTTACAGCGCAACCAGACGGCGCGCGGCGAGCGTGACGTCCGCGATGCCCAACGGCAGGCCGCCGAGATCGCGCAGGAACAATCCGACATTGCCAACGACGCGCGCCAGCTGCCGCAGGCCGGTCCGGATCGGCTGCCCAAGGCCCAGATGATCGGCCAGCGCAAAGACGCGCTCGAGAACAAGGTCGCCGAGCTGGAGAAGCAACTCGATCGCATGGTGGGCGAGCAGACCCGCGAATCCCGCGACACCGCGCGCCGTCTCGGTGAAGCGGCCGCCGCGATTCGCGACAACAAGATCAAGGAAAAGATCCGCTACTCGAAGAGCCTGCTCGGTTCCGGCGCGCCGGAGCAGTACGCGCACAACTTCGAAGAGGAGATCGGGTCGAACATCGATCAGTTGCGCAA